>NZ_CP010311.1:3225000-3475523 GCF_000827125.1 Geoalkalibacter subterraneus | reverse complement strand
TGTGGATAAAGTGGAATTTGTAAGCGAAAACAGTGATTTAAAACAATTAGAAACACTATAAACTAACAGAGCAGCTCGTTAATTTCAAGGGGATTTGTTGGTTGCGGCACTGAACTGTTTTCTTTGCCCTGAACAGGAAACAGTGTTGACAATGATCTGTGGATATGCTTTTTATTTGATTTCGCCTTAAGAATCAATTACTCCGGAGGAGCTAGCATAAATGAGCAAAAGAACTTACCAGCCCAGTCGTATTCGTCGTAAAAGAACCCATGGCTTCCGCAAGCGGATGCTGACCAAAAAGGGGCGTCAGGTCATTAATCGTCGTCGCTCCCGTGGCCGGCGCCAGCTCGCTGTGACGACCCCTAAGAAATAAATCGGTGACCGCGGGTAAACCACAGGCTTTTCCTGCGTCCGCACGTCTTAAATACAGTCGTGAATTCAATCTGGTCAGAAAGCAGGGGCGTTTTTTTAAAACGCCCCACTTTCTTGTGTACCAAAGATTGAACGGGCTGGAGCATAATCGCCTCGGCATCACTGCCAGCCGCAAAGTCGGGAACGCACCCCAGAGGAACCGGGTCAAAAGGTTGCTGCGGGAAGTTTTTCGACGGCATCTCAAGGCGGCAACCCCGCGTCGGGATTTCAGTATTATAGCCCGGCGAGGAGCACCAATGCTGCGTTATTCCGACGTGCTTCAAGAAATTCGAGCGGTATTGACGCGGGAGTAATCATGCGTCGCATCCTACTTGCCCTTATTCGCTTTTATCAGATCTGCCTCTCTCCGTTGAAGGGGCCTTCCTGTCGTTTTTATCCTACCTGTTCCGAATATAGTTTTCAGGCGATTCGTCAATATGGAATCCTGCGCGGGGTTTATCTCGGCTGCAAACGCCTGGCGAAATGTCATCCTTTTCACCCAGGGGGATACGATCCTCTCCCCTGAAGTTTTTATTGATCGGGAGTTCTCATGGAAAACAAGCAAACCCTGATAGCGATACTTCTCATGCTGGTTGTCTGGATGGGTTTTTCCATTCTTTTTCCGCCGCAACCCCAGCAGGAAAATGAGGTTGCCCAACAGCAGGAAGTCAGTCAATCTTCATCCGGTGAAACGCCTGCCGCCTCTATCACGCCTGTCGACCCCACTGTTTCCGGTAACGTCGGACTTCCGCTGAAATCCTCTGTCGACAAGGGTGTTTTTGTGGTTGATACGCCGCGTGTCCGGTTGACTCTTGCGCAGGACAGCGGTCGCGTCCTTCGGACGGAGTTGAAGAATTATCGCCAGTCCCTTAAGGATACTGCGGGTGCGGTTGTCCTGGTTGATACTCTTCAACGCGGCGTCGGCACCCTCGGCCTTGGGGGAACCGATGGTTTTCGCGCCCTTGAGGGGCTGTCCTGGTCCCGGCAGGATCGCGGCGACCTGCGCCTCTCCGAAGGTGAACAGCGTTCCCTGGTCTTTACCGCTAAAACGGCTGAAGGTCTTGATCTGGTCAAAACTCTTGAAATCGATGCCGATCACTATCAGATCAATGTGACTCTCCGGGTTGCTAACCAAGGCAGTGCTCCCCTCTCCGGCAACCTTGTTTTTTCTCACGTACAGCCCTGGTCGGATGACATGGAAGGGAGCATGTACGAATTTGTAGGGCCCACCACCCTGACCGAAGAAAAAAAATATCAGGACAAGGTCAAGGACCTGCGTAAGGAAGAGAAAAAATACTCCGCACCGATCTACTGGACCGGGTTTGAAAAAAAATATTTTCTGACCGCTCTGATCCCTGTTGACGACACCATCAGCGAGGCTCAGGTCCGTTATCTGTCCGACATGGTTGTGACTTCTCTTTTTACCGGGTACCAGACCCTCTCTCCCGGTGATGTGCGCGAGTTTTCCTTTAAAACCTACATGGGGCCTAAAGACTTCGATCTTCTTTCCGCCGCCGGGCACCGCTTGAGTGATGCTGTGGACTACGGGTTTTTCGGATTTCTGGCCCGCCCTCTTCTGCATGTTCTTAAGTTCTTTTACGGATTCCTGCACAACTACGGCCTCGCCATTATCCTGCTGACGGTTATTATCAAGCTTATTTTCTGGCCGTTGACTCAGAAGAGCTACACTTCCATGAAGGGGATGCAGAAACTGCAGCCTCACATGCAGAAACTGCGGGAAAAATATAAGGATGACAAGCAGCGTCTCAATGTTGAACTGATGAATCTCTATAAGGAGCACCGGGTCAATCCTTTGGGCGGGTGCCTGCCCATGCTTGTTCAGATCCCTGTTTTCTTCGCTCTTTATAAAACTCTGCTGATCTCCATTGAACTGCGTCACGCGCCTTTTTTTCTATGGATCGCCGATCTGTCGGCCAAGGATCCCTACTATGTGACTCCCCTGCTGATGGGGGCCTCAATGTTCGTTCAGCAGAAACTGACCCCTACGACCATGGATCCTATGCAGGCGCGGATTTTCCTTGCCATGCCTATTGTTTTTACCGTTCTGTTCCTCAATTTCCCGGCCGGTCTGGTGCTCTACTGGTTGGTGAACAACCTGTTGACGATCGGCCAGCAGTATCTGATTCACCGACAAAAAGACTGATGCTTCCTGAGCCCGTATGAGTTTTGATCTGCCCCCTACAACCCGCTCAAAGGAAGTTGCCGGAAACCGGCCCCAGGGTGAAGACATCATTGTGGCCCCGGCAACTTCTTTCGGTCAGGGCGGTATCGGTATTATCCGACTGTCCGGCCCCGGGTGTCTGGATCTTGTCCGCCCCTTTGTGCTCGGCCTCGGGGGCGGTCCGCCTTCCTGGAAAAGCCATCGCCTTTATTACGGGCAATTTACTGATTCCAGCCAGCGTGTGATTGATGAAGTCATGGCTGTGTACATGGCCTCTCCGCGTTCCTATACGCGTGAGGATGTGGTTGAGATCCATTGCCATGGCGGATTGGTTGTCGGTCGTCGGATCCTTGAAACGCTGCGTCATGCCGGGGCCAGAACCGCCCAGCCCGGTGAGTTTACCCTGCGGGCTTTTCTTAATGGGCGGATTGATCTGACCCAGGCTGAGGGTGTTATGGAGGTGATCGAAGCACGGCATCGCAGTGCTCATCAGATCGCGGTTCAGCACCTTGAAGGCTCTCTGGCTCACTTCTGCAATGAACTCAGAGAACAATTGCTTGACTCGCTTGCGCTTCTTGAAACCTGGATCGATTTTCCCGAAGAGGATATCGATCATCCTTCCTTTGACAGTATTGTTGGCACCCTGACCTCTGTTATCGAGAATCTGCGTCCGGTCGTCGCCAGCTTTCGCAACGGGCGGGTGTTGCGGGAAGGGGTTTCAGTTCTTATTCTCGGTAAACCCAATGTCGGTAAAAGTTCTCTGCTTAACGCTCTTGTCGGCAGCGACCGCGCTATTGTCACCGACCTTCCCGGCACCACCCGGGATACTCTTGAGGAACAACTCGATCTGGACGGACTGCGTTTGCGTCTGACCGACACAGCCGGTCTTCGCGACAGTGACGATCCGGTGGAGCAGGAAGGTGTCCGACGAGCATGCGGTAAGATTGCACAGGCGGATATTGTCCTCCTCGTGATCGACGGCCACCGGGGTATGGATGATGATGATCGTTCTGCCTTGGGGCGTTGTGCCGGGAAAAACAGCATCATCGTTATCAACAAAAGCGATCTTCCCTCGGTCGAGATCCCTTCCCTGCCCTCTCATTTTCCCGTAATAACTGTGTCTGCTGCTACCGGCGCCGGAATCGATCGGCTGCGTGAGGAGCTTCGCATCCGTGCCGGGATTGCCGATGGAGAGGAATGCCCCGAATCCTTGATTTTGACCGAAGAGCGACACCACCAGGCCCTTTCTCAGACCCTTGAGAAACTCGGTAAGACGATTGAGAGCCTTAATGCAGGTCTTTCACCTGAATTTATTGCTCTTGATTTACGGGAGGCCGTTGAATCCCTCGGTGTCATTACTGGTGAAACGGCACCTGAAGAGGTTATAAACCGTATTTTCAGTCGTTTTTGTATCGGTAAATAAGGGTCAGTTTCTCGCAAGGGATTGCGGTCCTCTTTTTTAGTTTGAAGTAGAAACCCACACCCTGTGGGTGTGGTGATGTGGACTGGCTACGCCGGTCCCGAATGGGTATGGCTGAAAGCCGCTCACTGTTATTCTTTCTTTCGAGTTGTGCCGCAACATCGAAAAGAAAGGAGAAAACAGTGAGCAGCCGATTTCGTAAGTTATCACACTCGATATGGCACTGCCAGTATCACATCGTTTGGGTCCCAAAGTACCGGTTTCGGATTTTGCAGGGAAAAGTGAAAGAGGCCGTTGAATCAGGTATTCATGCGATATGTGGCTATTCCGGTTGTGAAGTCGTGGAGTTGAATGTTCAGCCCGATCATGTCCATCTGGTTGTGATGATCCCGCCCAAGGTGTCGATCTCGAACTTTCTGGGGCGGTTAAAAGGGCAGACGTCGATGAAACTGTTTCAGCAGTTTCGGCATTTGCGGAAGAAACCCTATTGGGGCAACCACTTTTGGGCCAAGGGCTATTGCGTTGATACCGTCGGCATGGATGCGGACATGATACGCAAGTATGTCCGCTATCAGGACAAGCAAGAGCGGCAAATGGAGCAACTTCAGTTGGGAGATTGAGGACAGGACCGCGGCACAACTTCAGCCCGCCCCCTTGGGGGCAGGGCCAGCCCCCCTATGGGGGGCGAACTACAAAGCCACGTCCTGTGGGCGTGGATTCTTTACTTTTCTTTGGATATAAAAATAAGTAAAAAATCTTATATCAGTGCTTTGATTCCAATGTTTCACGTGAAACATCTTTCCGATCAGGTTTCCTTATGTTGAGCGATTACGGCAAAAAGTATGACGTCATTGTCGTTGGTGCGGGCCATGCAGGGTGCGAGGCGGCTCTGGCGGCGGCACGGATGGGCTGCGTCACCCTGTTGCTGACCATGAACCTCGACACTGTGGCGTTGATGTCATGTAACCCGGCTATCGGGGGGTTGGCAAAAGGCCACCTGGTCAAAGAGATTGATGCCCTTGGTGGCGAAATGGCTGGTGTGATTGACCAGGTGGGGATTCAGTTTCGAATTCTGAACACCAAAAAAGGTCCGGCTGTTCGTGCCACCCGGGCTCAGGCCGACCGGTCCAAGTATAACCAGGAAATGAAAGCGAGGCTCGAGCGGCAGCCTGGTTTGTTCTTAAAGCAGGGCACGGTTAATCGCCTGCTGTTAAGCGGGGCATCCGTCGCGGGAGTTGAGACCCGTGAGGGGATAGCTTATCAGGGAAGAAAAGTTATTTTGACCAATGGGACCTTTCTGGGAGGGCTGGTCCATATTGGCCTCCATCACTACGGATCGGGACGAGCCGGAGAACCTTCGTCTGAGTTTTTGTCCGGACAGATTAAGGACCTCGGTTTTGAAGTCGGGAGGTTGAAGACTGGGACGCCTGCAAGGCTGGCCGGGGATTCAATCGATTATGCCAAGTTGGAGCAGCAACATGGTGATCCGCAGCCCAGACCTTTTTCTTTTTTGACTGAAAAAATCCGGTCGCCGCAGGTCCCCTGTCATATCACCTATACCAATCCACGCACTCACGATGTTATTCGGGCTGGCTTGGATCGCTCCCCTCTTTATACCGGAAAGATCCAAGGGGTCGGTCCACGCTACTGCCCTTCCATAGAGGATAAGGTACATCGTTTTCCGGAAAAGGATCAGCATCAGATTTTCCTGGAGCCGGAAGGTCTGGCAACCCGCGAGGTCTACCCTAACGGGGTTTCTACCTCTTTGCCGGCAGATGTACAGTTGGCTTTTTTGCGCACAATTCCCGGTCTTGAACAGGTTGAGGTCATGCGGCCAGGGTATGCAATTGAATATGATTATTTTCCGCCGACACAGCTTCGCGCGACATTGGAGACAAAGCATGTCGAAGGACTCTTCCATGCCGGCCAGATCAATGGAACCTCGGGTTATGAAGAAGCTGCGGCTCAGGGTCTTCTCGCCGGCATCAACGCTGCTTTGCAGGTGAGGGAAGATGACCCGCTGGTGTTAACCCGCGACACCTCGTACATCGGGGTGATGGTGGATGATCTGGTCACCCTCGGAACCAACGAGCCTTATCGCATGTTTACCTCGCGATCTGAGTATCGACTGTTGTTGAGAGAGGATAATGCAGACCAACGGTTAACACCGCTGGGGCGTAGAATAGGCTTGGTAAGCGATGAACGCTGGCGCCATTTCAGCGAAAAGCAGGAGCAGGTGGAGCGCGGCCGGGAGCGGTTGCGCCAGGTCAAGGTGTCTCCTGGCCAGACAGAAATTTTACAGCGTTTGCCTGTGAGTGAATTGCGCCAGGGACAAACTCTCGAGGAGTTGCTGCGGCGGCCGGAGGTAACCCTTGATGATCTGATGTTCCTCGATGAGGAACTCACATCCATTTCTCTGTCCGCCAGGGAACAGCTGGAAATCCAAACCAAGTATGCGGGATATATTGAACGTCAAAAGGAAATGGTCGAAAGGTTTCGCAGGACCGAGCAGGTGGTGATCCCGGCAGATTTCAACTACGAAAAACTCTCCGGGCTGTCTTTTGAGGTGCGCGAAAAATTGATGAAGACTCAGCCCGCAACACTCGGCCAGGCTTCCCGCATCCCAGGCGTTACTCCTGCCGCAATTGCGGTATTATCCGTTGCGGTACGCAAAAAATAAGAAGGCCATGGCAGCAAAATTATTCCTCGATACGAAAATAAAGCAGTGCATGGCAGCCCTTGGTCTGCAGCTGGATGAGCAGGTTCGGACGAAGTTGCTGATCTATCAGGAAGAGCTGTTGCGCTGGAATAAAAAGATCAACCTGACCGCTGTCTGTGACCCGGAAGAGAGTGTCGAGAAAAACCTGGTCGACTCGCTAACGGCATTACCCTTTATCGCTGAAGGCAGCAGGTTGTTGGATATGGGTTCCGGCGCGGGATTGCCTGGGCTTCCCCTCGCAGTGGCCCGGCCTGATCTGAAAGTCGTCTCTCTGGAGGCTGTCGCGAAAAAAGTCCATTTTCAGCGGCACGCCGCAAGGCATTTGGGCCTTTCGAATTTCACCGCTTATCAGGGGCGTATAGAAAATTACCCACAGCTCCTCGAAAAAGAAAACATTTTTGATGTCGTCATTGCCCGCGCCTTGACTGAATTGCCCCAGTTGCTGCAATGGGCATCGCCGTATTTAAAGGGTGCGGGGCTGATGATTGCCATGAAAGGTCCGCGCGAAGGCGATGCCGACGAAACGCAGCCTCATACCGATCTTCAGGGTTTTATTCAACGCGAAAATCGCCCCATCGTTCTTCCCGTAAGTAAGGCGCGCCGCCACCTGTTGATCTATGAAAAGCAATAAACCTGCTGCGGGAACGGCCTGAATCGTACCTTCAACATTCATGGAAATTTTATTTATTCTGCTGCAGCCATCCTTGTGTTATGCTGTCGCCCTTGATGTGCTCACGAGGAGTTGAATCATGGCCAAAATCATTGCCATAGCAAATCAGAAGGGCGGCGTTGGTAAGACGACCACCGCGGTAAATCTGGCGGCGTCCATTGCTGCCGCGGAAAAAAGAACCCTCCTGGTGGATATGGATCCCCAGGCCAACGCATGCACCGGTTTAGGGATCGACAAAACAGCGCTTGAATACACGGTTTATCATGCACTGCTCGGAGAAGCCGATGTCCGTGATATTCTGATCAAAACCGACCTTGACCTGCTTGATGTGCTTCCATCCAACACCGACCTGATCGGCGCTGAAATCGAGCTGGTGACCGCGCTTGCCCGCGAAATCAAGCTGAAAAGCGCGCTTGAAGCCATCCGTCACGAATATGATTTTATCGTCATCGACTGCCCTCCTTCGCTGGGACTTTTGACCGTCAATGCGCTGACTGCTGCAGATTCTGTCCTGGTGCCCCTGCAATGCGAATTTTATGCGATGGAGGGGTTGTCCCAGCTGATGAACACCATCCGCATCATCAAAAACCAGCTCAACCCTCGTCTCGAAATACACGGAATTCTTCTCACGATGTTCGACGGGCGCAACAATCTGTCCCATCAGGTCACCGTCGAAATCCGCAAGCATTTTCAAGGGCAGGTTTTTCAGACGATGATTCCACGCAATGTCCGTCTGTCTGAGGCGCCAAGCCATGGAGTTCCGGTTCTGCTGTATGATGTCAGCTCCAAGGGTGCGGTTGCCTATCTGGACCTGGCCCGCGAAATCATCGGAATGGGAGATTGATATGGCAAAGCGACCCGCTTTGGGACGGGGAATGGGAGCGCTGCTCGGCTCCGCTGCCCAGGCCACCGATAAGAAGTTTTTCCTTTGTCCTCTGACCGATCTTCGTCCTCATTCGGACCAGCCGCGTAAATTCTTTGATGACGCCAAAATGGAGGAACTTGTCGCCTCCGTGCGCGAAAAGGGGATCATTCAACCCCTGGTGGTGCGGCGGGTGGAAGACCATTATCAGATTATCGCCGGGGAACGCCGCTGGCGGGCCGCACAGAAAGCAGGCCTTGATGAGGTTCCGGTTGTCATCAAAGATGTGTCCGAAGACTGGGCGCTGGAGATGGCCCTGATCGAGAATATTCAGCGTGAAGATCTCAACCCGGTGGAAGAAGCCGAAGCCTACCGCAATCTGATCGGTAATTTCGACCTGTCCCAGGAGGAAGTGGCACGCCGGGTAGGAAAGGATCGTTCATCCATCGCCAATTCCCTGCGTCTTCTGAAATTACCCGACCCGGTTCGGGACGATCTGCTTAAGGGACTGTTGAGCATGGGCCACGCACGCGCCCTTCTCTCTCTCGAAAACGAGGAGGATATTCTGGAGGCAAGCCGTGAGCTGCAGCGTAAACAGCTTTCCGTGCGGGAAACCGAAGCCATGGTCAAAAAGATTAAGAGTTTCGGAAGACCGGCCTCCCCTCCCAAGGAAAAGCCCAACAAAGAAACGCTGCAGGATCCGGAATTGAAAAGGGCGCAGGAAAAAATTCATGCCGCTCTCTCGGTGCCGGTTACCATTAAGCCTAAAGGGAAAAAAGGCGGCAAGATAGAAATCACCTTCTCTTCCCGCGAGGAACTGGATCGGGTCCTGTCTTCACTTCAATAAGCCCGGTCATCGGAGTCTACCCGAAAGGTTGGAGCTGAACATGTTCAAGAAAAAAAGCACAAGCGGTTCATCCTATTCTCAGTCCCGCGACAAGAACGACATAAAAGCCTTTCTAGGTGCCGGCAGCCAGTTTGAGGGTAAGTTGTCCTTCAGTGAAATTGTGCGTCTTGACGGAGCCTTCCGGGGTGAAATTGAATCGAGCGACACCCTGATTGTCGGCGAAAGCGGAGAGATGATTGCCGAAGTCAAGGTTGGATCACTGATTTTCAGCGGTCGTCTTGAGGGCAATGTGACCGCTACCGGAAAGGTTGAGCTGCGTGCCCCGGCTGTTGTTGAAGGCAATATCACCACTCCCCTGCTTGAGGTTGAACCCGGGGTCCGGATCAACGGGCAGATCATCATGCCGGGAGCAGCGCAAGACCAGGGTGATGAAGTAAGTCGGAAGAAGAAGGAAAGTCAGGGCAAAAATGAGGGGAAAAGCTGAAAACCTCGCTTGACTGAAACAGTTTTATCATGGTATTGCTTTTCACTCTTAAATGTTGCCAGGGAGCCTAACATGCAGAACTCATTTTGCCAGATGGCACGAGCGACCAGCGCGGCGGCGGCCGCAGTGAAAAAAGACTCGTTTTCTGCTTACCGGCAAAATTAGGATTATATTATTTTTGATCTCAAAAGGCCATGGGCAGACACCCATGGCCTTTTTTAGTCTATGGGGTCTGGCGGAGAAATGACCCGGTCCAGTTCGCGAAGGAGATGCAAGCATGCGCAATAATATCGTTCATATCGGCGCCGGAGAATTGACATATGAAATCCGCGCCATTGTTGCCATTGCCGAAAAGCTTAATCAGCTCGGCATAAAAACCAATATGGAGAACATCGGAGACCCGGTGGCGAAGGGAGAAAAAATCCCGCAATGGATGAAGGAAATCGTGGCGGATATGGCCATGAAGGATTGCTCCTATGCTTACTGTGCCACCAAAGGTCTTTTGGAAACACGCCAATTTCTTGCGGACCGGACCAATGCCCGGGGTATAACACAGATCAGTCCGGAGGATATTATTTTCTTCAATGGCCTTGGCGACGCAATCCAGAAGGTTTATGGATTCCTGCGTCGGGAGGCTCGGGTTATCGGACCCTCCCCCACCTATTCGACTCACTCCTCCGGAGAGGCCGCCCACGCCGGCCAGCGACCGGTGACCTACCGGTTGGACCCAGACAACAACTGGTATCCTGACCTGGATGACCTGCGCCTGTCGGTCAAATACAACCCCGCAATTTCCGGCATCCTGATTATCAATCCCGACAATCCGACCGGGGCCGTGTTTCCTGATCGAATTCTCAAAGAGATTGTTACAATTGCCAAAGAATATGACCTGTTTATTATTTGTGACGAAATTTATCATAATTTGATTTTCAACGGAGAATCGACCAAGCCGATTTCCGACCTGATTGACGATGTCCCCTGCATAGCCATGAAGGGGATCAGCAAAGAGTTGCCCTGGCCCGGTGCGCGCTGCGGATGGATCGAGGTCTACAATGCCGACAAGGATGAAGTTTTCAGGCGCTACATCCAGAGCATTGTCGATTCGAAAATGGTGGAAGTCTGCTCAACGACCCTGCCGCAGAAGGTGATTCCGCCAATTCTCAGCCACGAGCAGTACCCGGTCTACCTGGCCGCCCGCAGGGAACGTTATGAAAAGTATTCAAACATCGCTTATAATGTCCTGAAGCAGGTCCCCGGCATCAAGGTCAACCGGACCAACGGTGCTTTTTATATGAGCGTCGTGTTCAAGCGCGATCTGCTCACCGATCAACAGACTTTGCCGATTGAAGTCAAGGAGGTGCGGACCCTGGTGGAAGGGCTTGTCAATCAACCCGGTGTCAGCGTGGACAAGCGCTTTGTCTACTATCTGCTGGCCTCCACCGGTATCTGCGTTGTTCCCCTCTCCTCTTTCTGTACCGAAGAGCGCGGTTTTCGCATTACCCTGCTTGAACAGGACGAAAAGGAGTTTACCAAGATATTCCGTACCATCGGCGAAAAGATTACTGAATACCTCGCTTCCTGAAATGGCATCGACGCAATGACGACCTTTTCCAAACCGGGGCTTGATCAGCCTGTTTTTCAGCGAAGTGACCTTGTTGCCTATATCGCGGCGGGCGCCCGTCCAAAGGAAAGATGGGGAATCGGGGCGGAATCGGAACGACTGGTCATCGATCGTGAAACGGGTGAAGCCGCCGATTTCGGTCGTATCGAGAGGCTATTAGAGACGATGGAGGAAAGCCACGCTTGGAACGGGGTTCGGGAAGGTGACCGTCTGATCGCCTTGCAGGGTCAGGCCTCGTCCATCACCCTCGAGCCGGGCGGTCAATTGGAACTCTCCGGCGAATTGTGCGGCGATCTTCATTGTTGCGTAGCAGATTTCGTTCTCTATCAAGACGCGCTCAACGACGCAGCGGCACGCCAGGGACTTGCGTTCCTGGGGCTGGGTGTGCAGCCCTTTACACCGATTGATCAGATCGACTGGGTTCCCAAGGCCCGCTACGGGATCATGGGCCCCTATATGAAACGAACCGGCGATCTGGGTCAGGCGATGATGAAACAGAGTGCCGGCCTGCAGGTGAATGTTGATTTTTCCGACGAAGTGGACTGGCGGGCCAAGATCCGTCTGGCGCTCCTGCTTTCGCCGGTATTTTATGGCTTGTTTGCCAATTCTCCTTTCCGCGAAGGCAAGCCCAGCGGCTTTCTTTCCACCAGGGGTGAAATCTGGAGTCGGACAGATCCAGATCGTACCGGCCTGATCCCGGCCCTGTTTGCGGAAAATGCCGACTACGGCACCTATGTTGACTATGCCCTGCACGTGCCGATGTATTTCATCGAGCGCGACGGGCGGTTTATCGACCTCACCCGGCAGCGATTTACATTCGGTCAATTTCTCCAGGAAGGGTTTGGATCGCATCGGGCGACACTGGCCGATTGGGATCTGCACCTGTCCACTCTCTTCCCCGAAGCGCGCCTGCGTCCTCAGATTGAGCTACGCTCTGCAGACAGCCTGCCGCCGACCATGACCATGGCGGTTGCTGCCCTTGTCAAAGGGCTGATGTACGATCCCTTTATTCTGGAGAAAAGCTTGCATCTTCTGCAACAGCAGGTATTGCCGCAAATTGACCGCATATACCCTCAGTCCTGGCGGAAGGGGCTTGCGACTCCAGTGGTCAGGGGGACTTTGCTGGATGTGGTCCGCGAACTTGTCGATATGGCTCAAAACGGGCTGGCGAGTCAGGGCGCCCTCAACCCTGCGGGAGAGGATGAAGGCATCTATCTCAAAGCGGTTGACTCTCTTCTGACTGAGGGAAAAACCTTGGCGGAAGAACTTCTGGAGCGCAGCCACCAGAAATCGCGCGAGCAGCAGGTGGCACTGATGCTTGAGCATTGCGGCTTTGAATTCAACGCAATCATGTAAACCCTTCGGTCCAATCCATAACAAGCCGACTGTGCGAATGTACAGTCTTGAAACGGACAATATTCCCGGCTTTTTTACGCGACATACCCTGTTAAGTTTCATTTGGGTAAGGTAGAAATAAAACCATCAAGAAGCCGTTGTGGCAGGCGGTCTTTTGATCAGGGACATTGTCCTTCTTCATTTCTTACTCCCTCTGGCAAGACCCCCTCGGGGCCGGTTTTCGGGACATGCCTCCTCCCGTAGCCGGCCCCGAAACTTTTCTGGCCCCCCGGCAGATCCGTAATTTCCCCTAATTCCCTGCACAAAATAAAAAAACGCTGAAAATTCCTCAATTTGACAATTGTTTCGATATAGTCTAGGTTTCCGTATTCGTTTTACCGGGCAGTCTCCCTGCCTGTCCTATTGCTGAAATCCACGTGTCTGGATCGCTCAGGCCGTGTCGAGCAGCGTTCAATTACATGCAGTCGCACATCCCGGTTGCGGGAGTCTGACGAATGCAGCCTTTCCCTTAACCGGTCGTGCCCTGATGATATCCTGGTGTTTTTTCGCTTGCGGATATCGCCATGCCCCGGGCTTTTTTTGACCTAATTGTCTGCAAGGAGGTTACACATGAAGAGATGGTTTGCGATTTGCGCCCTGATTCTGTTCGCGCTGCCGCTGTCGGCCTTGGCGGCGGATGACGCCCGGATCAAGGCCTTGGAGGAGCGCATCCAGCAGCTCGAACAACAGCTCACCAGCGGAAAGACCGAAGAACCCCGCGACGACGAAAAAGTCGAAAGCGATGACGGCTTTACCTGGGGCGGCGCGGCGCGCGTCAACTATTCCTATACCGATTGGGATTCGGGCAGCAGGGAGCGCGGCGGCGATTTTAACTTCGACACCTTCCGCCTCAACCTATGGTAAAATCAAGGATATGCTGCTGTCGGCTGAATACCGCTTCTACCCCCAGGATGATTGGCGCGCCCCTCATCACGCCTGGATCGGCTATGATTCACCGAGAGTCTGCAGGGCCAGGTCGGCATTCACCAGGTGCCGTTCGGCCTGCAGCCCTACGCCAGCCACAACTTCTGGTTCAGCGGCGCCTATTATGTCGGCCTTGAGGACGACTACGACATGGGCGTGAAGTTCCTCTACAACACCGGCCCCTGGGACCTGGCGCTGGCTTTCTATAAAAACGGCGAGCTGGGCAATGCCGGTGAAGCCGGACGCTATTCGGTGGATGTCATCAATAACGCCGACGGCGGCTATGCCGGAGCGCAACCCGACGGCAACGAGGAAACCAACCAGGTCAATTTGCGTGTTGCCCATACCCTCGATCACGGCCAGCTCGGTCAGACCGAACTGGGTGTTTCAGGGCAGTGGGGCCAGTTGTATAATAAAAATACAAAGGACACCGGCGATCACTGGGCGGGTGCCGCTCATCTCAACGGTGATTACGGGCGCTGGAACCTGCAGTTGATGTATGCCGCTTATGAGTATGACCCCGAAAATCCTGCGACTTATAAAAATGCAGATGGTGATACTGTTGCGGTGGACAACGACATCATCACCCTCGGCGCCTATTCCTACTCCTGGGGTGCACCGGCCGAGGCGCAGATCGCCATCGCCAACCTCGCCTACACCTTGCCGGTCAACAACTGGGGCCCCATCGATAGCCTCACCTTCTACTCCGACAATACGCTGATCGAGCTGGACGAAGACCGCTTCGACAGCATCTGGCAGAACGTGGTCGGCTGCCTGATCGCCGCAGGGCCGGTCTACACCTATGTGGATGTCATCTCCGGCAAGAATATGATCTTCAGCGGCGGCAACATGGTCGGCGGCGGCAACGAAGGGCGCACCACGCGCATCAACGTCAACTTCGGCTATTATTTCTGATAGAAGCTTTCTTTTGCGCCAGAGCGCCTGTTCCGTCCGCACGGCTGGAACAGGCGCTCTGGCCCTGTTGTCTCCACAGAGCACCTTCCGGGAATGAGGTCGGGCAATTGAGAGCTTCACCGCTGCCTCCATAACCCACACGGACAAACGTCCTTCACTGAACGGAATGCGAATGAACGCAGAAGAAGTCAAAAGTAAACAGCCCAAGATCAAGGTGGACAAAGTCTCCAAGATTTTCGGGCGCGATCCCAAGCGCGGCATCAAGATGCTCGAGCAGGGGATCCCCAAGGAAGAGATCATGAAGAAAACCCGCCTCGCGGTGGGGGTCAACAACGCCTCCTTCGAAGTGGCGGAAAGAGAAATGCTGTTGGTGATGGGCTTATCGGGCAGCGGGAAATCAACTCTGCTGCGCTGTCTCAACCGCCTGATCGAACCCACCGCAGGCCATGTTTATATGGACGGGATCGACGTAACCGCCCTGTCCGACGCTGAATTGCGCCGCCTGCGCCAGAAAAAGTTCGGCATGGTGTTCCAACGCTTCGCCCTGCTGCCTCACCGCACGGTGCAGCAGAATACGGAATTCGGCCTGGAAATCCAGGGGATGGATGCGGCACAGAGAGCCGAAAAAGCGCGTTCCAGCCTCAAGCTGGTTGGGCTCGAGGGATGGGAGGATTCTTACCCGGAACAGCTCTCCGGCGGCATGTAGCAGCGGGTCGGCCTGGCGCTGGCGCTGGCGGTCGACCCCGATGTGCTCTTCATGGACGAAGCCCTCAAACTCGGCGATCGAATCATCATCATGAAGGATGGCGCCATTGTGCAGAACGGCACGCCGGAGGATATTCTGACCAATCCCCCTCTCCGGGTGGCTTTTTCAGTGTTTAGCGTTATTTATTCTTATCTATTCGCCTCGCGGGGTCGTCACTCCTATGTCAAGGGTGTTTGGCGCCAGGGAGGGCGCCAATCAAACGGCCAGGGATGGCGAAAAGTGTCCCTTGTCATGGGAGTTGCGACCCCACGAGGTGAATAAATCCTTTTCTGATTCAAGGTAATGAGGTTCCATCAAGGTGTCAATCAACAAAGAAAACGGCTCCAGATACCACACCAGGCAACGCCCCTCCCCTCGCCTGCCGCCGATGCTGCCCCGTTACCTGGTGCAGGCCGGCTTTCTGGTGTTTTATGGCTGGCTGATCGTGCAGTTTGCCCTCTGGACGGCCTCGCTGCAAACAACGGGCCCGCCCCCTTCCCCCCGTCCCGTTGCCATCGATGGTTTTCTGCCCTACAACGGGCTGGTAGGCTTGCAGTATTGGCTCGCCAGTGGCGAATGGTATCCCGTTCATGGGGCGGCAGCCTTTATTGTGCTGGCCGCGCTGCTGAGCGCATTGCTGCTCAAGCGCGGGTTCTGTTCCTGGGTCTGCCCGGTGTTTCCTCTGTCGGAGGGCTTGTGGCGCCTGGGTGAAAAGCTCATGGGGCGCACCTTTGCCCCACCCTTCTGGCTTGACCTCTTTCTGCGCACCTTTAAATATCTGCTGCTTGGATTTATTCTGCAGCGTGTATTTTTCATGTCCTTCCCGCAGCTGCAGGCCTACGTCGATTCGTCCCGCCACCAATTGGCCGATATCCGGCTGCTGCATTTTTTCCAATCTCCCTCCACGACGACTCTCCTTGTCATCGTTCTGCTGGCGACGGCCTGTTTTTGTATCCAGATGGCCTGGTGCCGCTATCTGTGCCCTTATGGTGCTCTTCTGGGACTGTTGTCGCTTTTCTCCCTGGTCGGTGTATGCCGCGACCCCCGCCGCTGCATACGCTGCGGCCTGTGTTCGGCAAAGTGTCCAGCGTGGCTGCCGGTGATGCACAAGCTCAGGGTGCGCTCGCCGGAATGCTTTGCCTGCTACCGCTGCGTGCACAACTGTCCGGCCCCGGGAGCGGTGACGCTGCGTGCCGCCCGCAGGTTGGTGATCCCTTCCCTGCTCTTTGGAATTCTGCTGCTCAGCTTGTTTGCGGCGATGGATCTCTACGGCCGCTTCGAAGGTCGCTGGCACGATGAAAGAGCGCCACAGGAAATTCGCCGGCAGATGGTGGAACTGAAACAGGAGTGAGCGTGCCGTCTCCTGCCTGCGGGCTCTTGCACTGGCCGGGTTTTACAGTATTGTTTTAAAGCAATACGGAAGTCTGCCGTCCAAAGGAGCTTATGATGAAAAATCATCTGTTATTTTTGTTCGGCCTCGTCCTTCTCACTTTGACCTGGGGGTGCTCAGCCTCCACCCTGGAGGCGCAGTGGAAGGATCCCGATTATCAGGGTCCGCGTTTCGGCAAGGTGCTGGTGGTCGGCGTGATGGAAAATGACCTGATCCGGAAGCTGTTTGAGGATGGATTCGGCGAAGACCTGAGACGCTACGGGGTAACCGGCCTTGCCAGCTATCGCATGTTCCCCGATGTGAAGCGTCTGGATAAGGATGTGGTGGAAGGAAAGGTGCACGGCCTCGATATCGACGGGATCCTGATCACCCGGATGGTGAAACGTGAAACGGTGGAAGTGACCCATCCCGAAAGGGTGCGGGTGATTGACCAGGGTCCCTCCTATTACAGTCCCCGCCCCTACTGGCACACGCCCTATTATGACCACTGGTATCGCTACTACGATCGAAGCTACGAAGTCATCCGCACTCCGGCGCGCACCAGTCAGGTGGAGGTTTTTACCATGGAAACCAATCTGTACCGCGGCAGCGACGGAAAGCTGGTCTGGTCGGCGCGCACCGAAACCTTTGACCAGGGCAAGGTCTCGGACAATATCGAAGGGTTGGTGGGAATTCTCACCCGCAGCCTGGATGAAAATGGGTTGATTTGAATCCAACTTATAACTTGGAATGGACAGGAAAAAAAATCGAATGACCGTTAAATTTTATCTTTGTGAGGAGGAAATGTGGTGACTGGAAGAAAGAAACCAAGGCCTGTGTACCGCAAAGCGATAATTGCGGCAGTTGTGTTGCTGCTGACGTTTTCCCTGGCGCCTGCCGAGCTTTTGGCGGACCAGCAGCGCGCCGATATGAGCAAGTCCGTGGGAGATCGTGCTCCTATTTTCAGCCTGGCGACCTCGCAGGGAACTCTGGTTGACTATGACCGGGACTATTACGGAAAACACCATCTGGTCATGACCTTCGTCCCTGCGGCCTTCACACCTGTCTGAACGGGGGAAATGGAGGGTCATCAGAGAAACCTCTATCTCTATGACCGCTTCAACGCCCGCGTCGCGGGCGTCAGCCGCAACGATCCCACCACCCTCGCCTATTGGGCCGAGGACCTGGAATTGACTTTTCCGGTGTTTTCCAACACGGTCGGGCACGCCGGTATCTGGTTCGGGGCTCTCAAGGAAGGCTATCCCATGTTCTCACGCACCACGGTGGTGATCGACAAGTGGGGCATTATCCGTTACATGAAGAGCGGTTCCCCCGACTATCATGAAATCCTGACCCTGCTCAAGCAACTGCATGAAGAGGAGGGCAAGCGATGATGAAACGGATATCTGCGGTCATCGTCGGATTGCTGGTTCTGGCGGGCTGTGCGGCGCCTCAGCCGTCTGAACCGGTCGATCCCTTCGGCTCCATGCGCCAGCCCGACGGGTCGGTTCTATGGCAGCAGGAGTATTCCTTTGTGCCTCCCGAGGCCCCGTGGCAGCTCATTGATCTGAATGAAACGGATTACTCCATTGCTTTCATGAAAACCTGCCGCGAGAGCTATCCCTGCCAGAGCACGCTGGCCTATGCGGAAGAGCCCTTCGGCTACTCCATGGATTTCGAGCAGCGTCAGCGCGAGTTCTTCAAGCGTTTCCTGTGGGCCAGCCGGGTCAATTTTGCCAAGGCACAGCTCAGCAAAGCCGAGCTTTTCGGTGAAGAGGCGCTGATCGCCCGCACTGAAGGGGTTGAGCCCGTACTCGGACACAAGGTGGATGTCAAGGTGGTTTTCGCCCGCCGCGGCGAACGAGTGGTGGCGTTTTACTACACCCAGTGGCGACCGGCTGACGGAGAATACGATAAGGCGGATGAAAAGGATTTCGATCAGTTTGTGGAACAGTTTCACTTTGAACGCCCCTCTTTCTATCAACGCCTGCTGTCTGAATAATCTCCTGGTTACAGGACATGAAAGCCCCGGATGATCTGCGTCCGGGGCTTTATCCTTGCACGCCGGCGCACGATAGGGCATTCTTTAGGACATGCCGAAATCAGCTTTCAGTGCGATTGAAAACAGTCTTCGTGATTTTCTTGGCGGGGCGCGCGTCACCCTGACCGAAATCGATGAACAGGACAAGGATGAAGGCGCTGATGACCCGTGCCAGATTCTGGTTCGGCTCAAAATTGATAAATCCGCCTACCTTTTCCGCGCGCAGCGCAAATACCTCTCATTCACGGCCACTGAAAGAAGTTTCATTCAGGAGCTTTTTGCCGCGTTTGAAGGTTTGCTGCGCGGCTTCAGCGCCGACGGCTATGCGGCCCATTTCCGAACGGCGCTGCTGACCTCACTTACCGATATTGCCGTGGCCCGGTATATCCGCGGCGACCGCAAAGGGGTCTTCTGGCCGACGCAGAGCCTGCTTCAACTGCTCAAGACCCTCTCCTATCAGCGCTATGAAGGCTCCCCCGCCACCACCGGCTTTCTGGTCTACCGCACCCAGCTCGACGATCTGCTTGAATCGATCAAAAAAACCCGCTACGACTGGCTCGACCTGGGCGACGACCGCCGGCGCCTGTCGGGGGACTTCTTCCGCAACCCCCTCTCCTATCGCTTTGTCGACGGCCTGCGTGCCCTGTTCGTGTGCGACATCCGCATGAACGTCAAGGGCACCATCCGCACCAGCGCCCCGGGGCCGCGCGACTCCATCGAGCAACTGGCCAACCGTGAGACGGTTTCCCTGCTGGCCCAGGCCGGCGAGGGGGCGTTTGCCATCTACGTCAACAAGGCCTCCGAGGTGGAGGTGGTTCTGGACAGCGACCGCCTGCTGGTCTGGCGCAGAGGCTCCTGGGGGATCTTCGACCCCGACATCTACCGCGATTTCCTGCGCGGCCACCTCGACAAGCGCTCGATCGATCACCTGGTGTGGT
This sequence comes from Geoalkalibacter subterraneus, assembly GCF_000827125.1. NCBI lineage: Bacteria > Pseudomonadati > Thermodesulfobacteriota > Desulfuromonadia > Desulfuromonadales > Geoalkalibacteraceae > Geoalkalibacter > Geoalkalibacter subterraneus. The sequence continues at coordinate 3,455,980 of NZ_CP010311.1, read as the reverse complement.
CGATCTACGCCCTCTCCAAGGCGCGTCACGGCACGGTGGTGCTGGTGGCGGACGATGAAACGGACCTGGAGGCGCTGCGAAAGGGCTCCGTCGGGGGGCGCGATGCGCTGAGCCGCGCCCTGATTCACCACGTGCGCGGGACCAAGATCGGCACCCTCAAACGCTCCGGCGAACTGATCCGCATCCTCTCGTCGGACGGCCTGACGGTGATCAACCGCAAGGGGGAGCTGCTCGACACGGGCGTTATCATCGACACCTCCCAGGTGGGTGATCTGGTCACCGGCGGCGGGCGGACCACCGCTGCCACCGCAGCCTCGCGTTTCGGGCGGGTGGTCAAGGTCTCAGAGGATGGCCCGGTCGACCTGTTCCGCGACGGTCAAAGTGTCTATCGTTTCGGCTGAGCCTTCATCCCTCGAAGGCGCGCGAACCCGTCAGCAGCGCAGGACCAAGGAGACTCCATGCCCTCCTCTTTTCTCCATCTGATCCGGGTCTTTCTGCCCTTTGCCCTGGGTTATTTCCTCTCCTATATCTACCGAACCGTCAACGCGGTGCTGGCGCCCGACCTGGTGGCCGATCTCAATCTGGATCCGGCCGCGCTGGGGCTGCTGACCTCCGCCTATTTCCTGGCTTTTGCCGCCTTTCAGCTGCCCCTCGGCGTGCTGCTCGACCGTTTCGGGCCGCGACGGGTGGAGGCAACCCTGCTGGTTGTTGCCGCGGCGGGGGCTTTTCTGTTTGCGCGGGCCGAGAGCCTGATGATGCTTATGGTCGGGCGCGCCCTGATTGGACTGGGCGTGTCGGCCTGCCTGATGGCCGCGTTCAAGGCGTTTACCCAGTGGTTCGAGCCCGAGCGCCTGCCGCTGGTCAATGGCATCCAGATGATTTCCGGCGGCCTGGGGGCGCTGGTGGCGACCGCACCGGTAGAAGCGGCGTTGCATGTCACCGACTGGCGCGGGGTGTTTACCCTGCTGAGCGGCGTCACCCTGCTGGCAGCGCTGGCGGTCTATCTGGTGGTGCCGCGGCGCGATGAGGGAAAGGGAGCGATTTCGTTAAGCGAGCAGTGGCAAGGTGTCCGAACCATCTATTCCAGCGGGTTTTTCTGGCGTCTTGCGCCCTGGGCGATCGCGGCTCAGGCCGCCTATCTGTCTCTTCCCGGCTTGTGGGCGGGACCCTGGCTGCGCGACCTTGCAGGGTTGGATCGAGGCGACGCTGCACGTGTTCTTCTGCTGCTGGCAGTGGCGATGATGGCCGGTTATTTCTTCTTCGGTTTTATTACCGAGCGATTGTCAAGACGAGGCGTTGCGCCCCTGCGAGTCGTGGTGACTGGGCTGGCGTTGTTCGGCAGCGTGCAGCTGGCCCTGATCGGCGCTGGGCAGGTGGCCCCGGCTCTGGCCTGGATCCTGTTTGGTTTCAGCGGTACGGCCTGCATTCTGCCCTATGCTGTTTTGTCCCAGAAGTTTCCCCGCGAACTGGCCGGGCGTGCCAATACCGCTTTGAATCTGCCGGTTTTCCTGGGGGCGTTTTCTGCCCAGTGGCTGGTCGGCGCGATGATCGGATTGTGGCCGGAGACGGCGACTGGCTATCATCCGACCGGGTACCGCGCCGGATTCGGGCTTTTGCTGCTGCTGCAGCTTGCCGCCGCGGGGTGGTTTCTGTGGAGCGGACGCCGCAGGCATGGCAGGGAAGCCGGCGACGCATAAGATTTTCCACGCCCCTGCCCTTCTTTATTTCTCGTGCCCCTCAGGGATTGGCGGTGGACGATTGGGACGCTCGATTGTCTCACCGATGGAGAGGGTCAACTCCTCCCCCTGATGGGTCACCTGCAGGCGATCGCCGCCGCCCAGGGTGTATTGCGTCTTCTCATGGGTGATCTTGACTTCCAACCGCTGTCCGCGCAGCGTCAGGGCAAAGCGCATGCTTTTGAGCATTTCGGGCAGGCGGGGGTCGAAGCTGATGTTGCCGCCGAAATCACGCATGCCGGCAAAGCCGTACACCGCTACCATCCAGGTGCCGCCCATGGAGGCGATGTGGCAGCCGTCCTTGACGTTTCCGCCCACATCGGCCAGGTCCATCAGGACCGCGTAGCGTGCGTACTTGACCGCCTTCTCCTCATCGCCGATCTCTGCGGCCACGATCGCCTGGATGCAGGCTGACAGAGAGGAGTCCCCGGTGGTCAGGGGATCATAGTAATCGAAGTTTCTATGTTTCTGCTCGCGGGTGAATTCATCGCCCAGCAGGAACATGGCCAGCACCACATCGGCCTGCTTGATGACCTGGTGCCGATAGATCACCAGCGGGTGGTAGTAGAGCAGCAGCGGGAAGTGCGATTTGGGCGTTTTTTTCAGATCCCACACCTCGCGGTCGAGAAAGCTGTCGTCCTGCGGATGAATGCGCAGCTCCTCGTCGTACGGGATAAACATCCGGTCCGCCGCTTCCTGCCAGTGCTGATCCTCCTTCTCGGCAAGCCCCGTTCTGTGGACCAGGTTGGCGTAATGTTCGGCGAAGTTCTCCCGCATAAATTGCACCGTCTGGGCGGCGTGCCACAGGTTCTCCCGCGCCATCAGGTTGGTAAAGGCATTGTTGTTGACGACGGTGGTGTATTCGTCAGGGCCGGTGACGCTGTGGATGCAGAAGCACCCACCCTGCCGCTCTGAATAAAAGCCGAGATCGAGCCACAAACGCGCCGTTTCCACCAACATTTCGGCGCCCTCGTTGAACAGCAGAGATTTGTCGTCGGTGATTTCCGCATATTTGCGCAGGGCGAACATGATGTCGGCGTTGATATGATACTGCGCCGTGCCTGCGGCATAGTAGGCGCTGGCTTCCTCGCCGTTGATGGTGCGCCAGGGAAACAGGGCTCCGACCTGGTTCACTTCCCGTGCCCGCTTCCGGGCCCGATCGAGCATGCTGTGGCGAAAGCGCAGCAGGTTGCGGGCGATGCGCGGCGTGGTATAGGTGAGAAAGGGCAGGACGTAGATTTCGGTATCCCAGAAATAGTGCCCCTCGTAGGTCTGGCCGGTCAGGCCCTTGGCGGGGATGCCGGTGCCTTCCGCCCGGGCACAGGCCTGCAGGATCTGAAACAGGTTCCAGCGTAGCGCCTGCTGCATCTCACCGGCCGAACGGGTGTTTTTTTCAGGATCGCCTTCAATCTCAATATCGGCGCGCTGCCAGAAATCATCCAGGAAAGTCCGCTGCTCCTTGACAAGGGAGGAAAATCCCAGCTTCAGGGCTCGGTCCAGGGTGCGCTCGCACCGCTCGCAAAGCTCCTGCGGGCTCGCCCCTCCACGAGAGGTATGGTAGGCGACGTATTTGAATATCTGGATCGGCTTGCCCATGCGGGCATCGACTGAAAACTCCACCTTGCCGTAAACCCCGTCACAACTGCTGGAGCGGCTGTATTCGCATTCGGTCTCGATGTGGTGATCGGCGCCGCAGGCAAGCACCATGCCGCTGTTTTTCACGCGGTGGCTCAGCATCAGTCGGTTTTTGCGGCCGTAGTGGTCTTCGGTGATCCAGGGGTTGTGAATAAATCCCTTGGACTGACGCGGGTCTTTGTCTCCCGACTGGTTGGGCTGGTCGCCGACGATTTCAGAGCAGATCACCACCGGGGCATGATCGTTGAGCACCGTGACCTGAAACGAGATCGCGGCCAGATGCCGCTGCGACAGGGAAACCAGGCGGCGCGATTCGATCAGTACCCGCTTTCCGGACGGCGTTTCCCACAGCACTTCGCGGTCCAGGGTGCCGCTCTGCATGTCGAGGGTGCGCTCATAGATCTGCAGCATCGCCGTCGGCAGGTAAAAGGGTTCATCGTCGACATAGAGCTTGACGACCTTGGCGTCCGGGACATTGAGCATGGTCTGCCCGGTCTGGGCGAAGCCGAAGGCGGTTTCACCGTAGACGATCGGCCAGGTCTCGTGAAAGCCGTTGATGAAAGTGCCGTTTTGAACCGTCGGACGCCCCTCTTCGAAATTGCCGCGAAAACCGAGATAGCCGTTGCCGACGGAAAAAATGGTTTCCGTCTGCGCCAGGAAGCGGGGATAAAAGGCGGTTTCGATAATCTTCCACGGATTGACCGGGTAGATATGCGGCGGCGGGTTGAGGGTTTCATGTCGAATCATGCAAAACCTCGTAAAAGGGGCGGAAGGAATAAGAGAGGCGGGCAGGGCCGTCTCGTCAGTCCGGTAATAATACAAGGTTAGCAGATGGTTGGATCAAGTGAAAGCGTTGGGGGGGTGGGAAAATACCTTGCGGGGACTTTATTGCCGGATGGAAGGATCGATAAAGCCCCCGCAAGGAGAGAAAGAATGGTTCAGCCGGTCACTTCTTCTGGTAGGCGTGATAGAGCCGCAGGGTATTGCGCATGCACATGGCGATGGTCACCGGACCCACGCGCGGGATGAAGGTCTGCGCCTGCTGTTCGGCTTCAGCGGTAAAGTTCTTCACGGTGGCGAAGTTGAGGCACACCGTGTTGGCGTTGAGTTCATGGGCTTCGATCTTGGGAAATGATTTCGAAGGTACTCCGGTGATGACCACATTGGATGACGCCAGCGCCTGCTCCCGTGAAATGTCGGTTTCCTCGGCCTGTCCGCCGCGGTAGAGCAGGGGACCGAACTCATCAAAGGAATAGACCGTGGCGCCGTCGTTGGACATCATCACCGCCAGTGGCCGCCCCACCACTTCGCTGCGGTTGAAAATGGTGACCGTGCGATTGGCCGCCGGCTCGTGCCCGCTGCTGCCGTAGGCACCGTTGGCTTCAAGCATCTTGAGGATCGCTAGCGGTGTGCAGGGAACCACCGCCTTGTTGGGCTGCGGCGCATCGAGGTCGATACGCTCGTTGCTGTAAAGCATGTTGATCCAGAAGGAGTGCAGCCCCTCGATATCCTTGCGATAATCGACGACCTCCTTGAGGTAGCGATCCTGCTCGTTGCCGAAGATCGGATAGTAGACCATCAGCCCGTTGACATCCGGGTCGGCGTTGGCGTCGCGAATGGCGTGCTCCAGATCGAGGCGGGCCGCCTCGCGCAACTCATACTCAATGCCGAGATCCTCACAGGCCTTGCGGGTATAGGCGGCATAGGTTCTGGACGGCGCATAGTCGCCGGAGAGCAGGCCGACCACCTTGAGGGGCCGATCATGCGCGTCGATTTCGTTGCGGATCTCCGCCCGGTAGCGGGCCGCAACAACGTCTGGAGTTGCAATCATATTATTATCCTCCGGAATTTTTTTCGCCCACAAGCCTATCAAATCCCGCCGCACAAAAACACCACGTATACCTCCTCCAGAGGTCCCATAAGTCCAATAGGTCCCATAGTTCCCAGGTTTTTCGACTACCCCCCCAAAAAAAACAGGCCGGCGGAAAAAACGCCGGCCTGCCTGAACCCAACAACAAAAGAACTACTGGTCCACGGAGCACTCTCCGTCGGAACACCGAAGGGTGGCCGTGACAAAGCGAGCATCAAGCCCGGCCTTGACCAGCACGTCGCGGGCCATGGACGCGCGGGCACCGGTGGAACAATAGACCAGGATCTTCTTGTCTTTGGGCAGCTCGCTCACCCGTGATTCGAGTTGATCGAGAGGGATGTTGCGCGCGCCCGGCAGCATGCCTTCGGCAACCTCTGCCGGTCCACGCACGTCGAGGATAAGGATATCGTCCGGTTGCACATCAAGCGCTTTGCGGAAATCCTCCAGCGCAATCTCTCCCTCTTCCAGGGTGCGCACCCATTCAACCTCGGTGGCCGGAGCGCCCTCGACGACCGGGAACCCTTCTTTTATCCAGCGCTCGAAACCGCCTGCGACCACCGAGAGGTTGAGATATCCCCATGTTCTCAGCATCTCCACGGCCTCATCCGCCTGATTCCCCTCTCCGTAGAAGATGATCGGCGCGCGGGCGAAACTGGGAAATTGCTCCCATGAATCTTCAAGCTGCTCAAAGGGAATATTGACCGCACCGGGGATGTGGCCCTTTGCAGCCAACTCCGGTGCACGCAGGTCGATCAGGATAATGTTGCCGTCGAGGATAAATGCGTCGCTTGCCGTCAGAACCCGACCCGATTCCTGCCAGCCGGGATCGCCCTGCAGATAGACTTTGACCTGGGTGTAACCCATTTTAACCGCCAGACCGGCGGCTTTAGGACTCATGCCTCAGGTAGGGCCTCCGCAGTAAAAGATCAGCAACCGATCCTTGTCCTCAGGCAGCAGCATGGCACCGGTTTTTTCTAAGCGCGGTACCGGGATGGATACGGCGGTGGGGATGTGTCCTTCGGCATAGCGCTGCGCGGGTCGCGAATCCACCAGGTAGTAGCCGCCTTTTGCCGGGCCCTGGGCCACCAGGCGAGCCACCTCTTCGGTGGAAATTTCTTTGACGCCTTCCGGCAGCTTTGCCAGTTTCGGTGCAATCTTTCGTGCGATACGGTCATTGCCTACCTGCTCAACGGTGAAGATCGCCGCTTCGCCTTCCTTGACATGTTCCATACCTTCGGTGTCCGAATCGAACAGCACCATGCGCGGCCCGTCGGAGGTCTGGACCTGGATGGTCTTTGCCTTCTGGCTGACCCCCTTGACCTGTCCGCTGATCTGGATGTCCTGGGCAACGGCAGGCAAGGCTGCGAGCTGCAGGCAAAGCGCCAGCAGTATGGCCAGGCCCGTTGAAACCCAGGACGAGAAAACAAACTTTCTCATACACGACCCCTTTCTGTGTTCGGGTTGATAGACAGGACAACAAAAACCCGTGTCCGGCAGTCTTGGATAGATAGAAGATTCGTTCTGCTTATGCATCAACTATACCCGAAATTTTATTTTTTTGGGGAGAGGGGTGCGGGTGAGGATTAATAAAAACAAAAAGGGGTTGCCTTGAAAAAGACAACCCCTTTGAACTCGTGGTGCCCAGGGACAGAATCGAACTGCCGACACGAGGATTTTCAGTCCACGGAAAATACTTTCCTTTGTATTCCCAAATCATCAAAAAAACCATTGATATTAAGGATATTTACAATTATACTGTTTCCTGTATATTCCCTTGAAAACCCATTGTTTCACACCAAAACCTGTTACGTAAGTTGTTACGTCTTTTTTTGCCATGCAAGGGGTCGAATATGAGCGAACCAATTCTGAAGGATGTTCACAAAACAGGTGAACCCGGAGTGTATTATCGCGAACACCCGACCCGGAAAAATGGCGTCAAGTTTGATCGTCAATGGATCATCCGGCAGACCCTTGGAGGCGTCCAGAGGGTTTCTGTTGTCGGTTGGATGAGTGAGGGTCATTTGATCGGCGACGCCATGAACAAGGCGGCAGAATATAAATCGAACCACAAGTGGAATCAGCAGAATCCTGACAAGCCCCGGCGTCCGATATGCAGACAGGATGAAGATGATGCAGCGGCACTGCTGGCGGCACAGATCGAGCGCCAGAGAAAGCAGGAGGCGTTTGAAAATGTCACCTTTGCTGATTTTTTTAACGACAGCTATCTCCCGATTCAGCACTCGAATAAGAAGAAGTCCATCGGGCGCGAGCAGGTTTTGTTCAAGTATCATCTGGAGCCGGTTATCGGCAATCTGACATTCAAGCAGATTCAGTCCCTGCATATTGAGCGGATCAAAAAAAACATGGTCAATAAAGGGCAGTCACCACGGCATATTCAATACGCACTGGCCGTTGCGCGGCAAATCTGGACAACGGCAGTCAAGGCGCGAGTGACAAATCTCCAGAACCCGATTAAAGAGGTGAAAAGCCCAAAGGTGAACAACAAGAAAGATCGTTTTTTTACCTATGAGGAAGAAGCCCTTTATCTGGATGAGCTGGCAAAGCGAAGTCCGATAACACACGACATGGCGGTCATGAGTCTTGATACTGGCGCACGTTGGTCGGAGCTGGCAAAGCTGCAATGGCAGCACGTCAATTTAACAGCCGAAACCGTCCGCCTGATTGACACCAAGGCCGGAGACGACCGAACCCTGCACCTTGCCACCAATAGGGTCAGAGCAATGCTGCAACTGCGCTATGATGAAAGGCAAAGTGATTTTGTTTTTCCGGCGACAGACGGCGGTCAGCAGGAGCAGGTCAACCGAGTCAGTTATCGCGTTATCAAGGAACTCGGATTTAATACCGGCAAAGATCGCAAGCACTGGTTAAGTTTTCATAGTTGCCGACACACCTGCGCCAGTCGATTGGCAATGGCGGGAGTACCCCTGTATACCATCAAGGATGTTTTAGGTCACCATACCATCAAGACGACGGAGCGTTACGCCCACCTGTTGCCAAGCGCGAGCCGTGAAGCACTGGAACTGCTGGAGCGAACCACCGGCGACAACACCATTCCCCTTCACCGACAAATCGAGAAAACGAGCAGTTGACGTACTGCCAAAACTGCCAAAAGACCCATTCATTCGATTGACTACTTATTCCTAAATTGGTATAAATGACATGACTGCAAACGACAAAGACATCATTTGGGTCGGCGACAGTAAAGATAATCTCAGATCGTTTCCAGAAGAAGTGAAAGACGCTATGGGTTTTGCCCTGCGACAAGCGCAACAGGGCGGCAAGCATCCTGCTGCAAAACCACTGAAGGGATTCAAAGGCGCTGGCGTCCTTGAAATTGTCGAAGATCACGACGGCGATACTTACCGGGCGGTTTATACCGTCCGATTCAAAGGCAGGGTTTACGTTTTACACGCATTCCAGAAGAAGTCGAAAAAAGGTATTCAGACACCGCAACCGGTTATTGATTTAATCAGGGATCGTCTGAAGCGCGTCGAGGCGCACGAAAAGGACATGACATGAACGACGACATCAAGCTCGAAAAAAGTACCGGCAACGTTTTTGACGATTTGGGATTGCCCGAAGCTGGAGAACGTCTTGCTAAAGCCGACCTGGCGCTGAAGATCGCGCAGATTATCAACAAGCGACATCTGTCCCAAGCTCAGGCGGCGGAGCTGCTGGGGATTACACAACCGAAAGTTTCCGCCATATTGAATGGACGGCTCAGGGGCTTTTCACTGGAAAAACTGCTGCACCTGATGATTGCCCTTGATCGCGATATTGAAATCGTTGTGAAGCGCAAACCACGGACAAAAGATCATGGCGAGCTGCGGGTCAAGTATGCGTGAGCAGAAGGCAGTCATCATCGAAACCACAGGGCGTCTGCCAAGTCAACGATCAGCCGACAAGCACTGATAGATTTTGGATAGGGGGAGTCATGAGATTGATAATTGTCGTTTCAGGAATCGCTTTTTTGTGCGTTGGCCTTGCAAATGCTCGAGGAGAATCAGGTTCCTATCAGCCAGAAAATCATGAACAATTTGTATTGTCTGAATTCAGCTCGCAGGCGCAAAGAAGTGGTTTTAGATCTTTTTGCAAATCTCAGCCAATCACATATACATCGTGTCCACCACTTGATTTTTATCAATATGCAGGAATGAAAGGATACTTTGAAACAAAAGACGCAAAAATTGCTCCAGGGGACGACCCTTTTGGCAGGTTTGCTTATAGTTGGCCGGTTTTTTTAGAGAATGGGGAGAGGTTTTATTATGTCAGGCCAAAAACGCTGCCCGATAAATATCTACACGCTGAGATTCTGCCCTATAAAGAAAAAGGGGGAATTTTTGTAGAGCCACTTGTTGATGGTTCTAGTATTAAAGTTGAGCCAGTACTTAGCAGTTTTGGCAGTAACAATCTAAGACTTAGTCATGATGGAAATCAAATTAGCCCCCAAAAACTATCATACATAAGGGAAATTTCATCACGTTTTCCTTCTCAGGAATTAAAAATAGCAGAAGCACTTCTGCCTTTCAACATATCCTACGATGAAGTCAATGATCAGTATTTTATCAAGCCAAGTAACGGCACCGTTAAAAGCAGTGAAGCGGGGCTTTATATTGGGTTAAACCCAACGAAAACATGGCTTCGTATGCAAATTAGATATGCCGGTAGCAATTGGTTGTTTGTGCGGTCATATCTCATTTCTGCTGATTCTCTGCGCTGGCAATCTCCCGCTGTTAGTTTTAAGCGCGACCACTCTGGTGGATCGGTATGGGAATGGATTGACGTAGCGCCAAACACTGAGGATCTGCATAACATGCGTGCATTGGCACAGGCAAAAAGTTCAATTGTCCGATTCTGGGGGGACAAATATTATTCAGACTTGAAGCTCAGTGATCAGCAGCAAGAATCAATATCTAACATCTTAAGTCTTTACGAAATGTTAAAACAATGAACACTGAACTGCTTACTGGCACCGGCGGCGAATAAAACTATGGATATTTTTTACGGCACCCTGACTGCTGAACGCATAAAAGACGCAAGGCGGCAAAAATGCACCACCTGCATTCATAGACAAGATGGCGATGTTTGCCTCGAATATCCCGACGGGATACCACGGAAGCGGCTCGACAGAAAAACGAAATGCCGCACCTGGAAAGACAGATGGAGCGCAGACGATATTGAAGCCATGCTTCCCACTAAAAAAGGGGCAATGATACGGATTGCTGAGGCCGCAAAGAATGGCGAGAGTCCAAATTCTGATGATTTTGCCCTACTCAACAACAAGCAAGGCCGCCCCAAAGTAGAACGCAATCCACTGGCCGACCACATGATAATTGAAGATTTTTGGGAGTTGCGCGAGCAAGGATATCAGTACATCGAGGCCTGCTATGGAATCCAAGAAAAATATTTCAAGCGCGATGATGGAAGCTATAGCCGAAGCATTAAACATATCAAGGCAATGGTCACGAAGGATCAAAACGATCAGAAAAAGCGTTTTTTTGAATGGCACAAGAAACATCAATCCGACGCCAACAAGTCAGCTCAAGAGGTTTGGGATAGCGTCACAAAGGAAAAAAACGAATATTTAAGAGAGTGCAAACGCTGACGACAAGAAAGAGAGAAAAGGCAGTAACTTTTGTCTAAATAAACATCCATTTTTAATAGACTTTTAATGCCGAATCGCGTCCGGTAAAGTCCCCATCACAGGGATAAACACGGACGTTTCGGATCGGCGATATCACCATCCTACCGATTAGCACCTGAATCGTCCGTGTTTCTCCAAACAGCCCCCCCACTGAAAGGAGAAATCAAAATGACAGCGGACATCTTCACAAAAATGGTTGAAAAGTGGCCGTCAACGGTTGTTGCCACGTCGGAAATTGCCAGATTCACCGGCGGCACGCTAAACGGCAAAACCCTGGCGAATATGCGAAGCAAGGGCGAGCCTGTGCCGGAGTCCTACCGGATCGCCAACAAACGCGTTTATTCCGCCGAGAGTTTGGCCAGCTGGTTGCGGGCGCGCACCGAAGGTCGGGCGGTATGATGAGCCACCGCAACGCAGAAACCCCGGCTGGCGGGCACCAGACCGGGGCGTTGAAAAAAGGAACCGGCGAGGCACCTTTTACCGTCAAGACTACCACAACCCCCCCCAAAATCAAAGGTTTCATTGTTGATTGCGTTCTGACATTGGCGGCTGTTCCTGCGGTTCTGCTGCTGTTACCGCTGTTTTTCATTCTGGCGGTCGGATCGCTGGTCAGGAGGGCGACGCCATGATTGAGTCATTCAAGGACGCCATGCGGCAGGCAGGAATCGACCCCCCCGGCGACGTTGTAGCCGATGGCAATCTTCACCGGTTTCATGTCACCGGCGACAGAACCCGATCAGAAAATGGCTGGTACGTTCTCCACAGTGACCCGGCGGCAGGCGCGTTCGGATGCTGGAAACGGGACATCAACGAAACATGGAGCGGCCGCGAGTACCAAACCCTTACCCCTGAGGAAAAAGCCCGGCACAGGGCAAATTTGGAAGCCCAAAAACGGCAGCGCGAGGCAGAGCAGGAGCAGAGACGAGCCGAATGCAGGAAGAAGGCGAATGCTATCTGGAGCAAGGCAACACCGGCACCAGCGGATCACCCTTATTTGATAAAAAAGAACGTCAAGCCTTATGGCTTGAAAGTTTATAAGGAGGCGCTTGTCGTCCCCGTCCGCAGCGCCAATCAGGAGCTGGTCGGTCTGCAATTTATTAGTCCTCATGGCAGCAAAACTTTTCTAACAGGTACTGACAAAAAAGGCGGTTATCACTCCATTGGCGGCAGGCCCGAATCAGTCCTGTATCTGGCGGAAGGTTACGCTACAGCAGCAACAATCCACGAAGCCACCGGGCAGGCCGTTGCGGTCTGTTTCGACTGCGGAAACCTGAAACCCGTCGCTCTGGCCATGCGGTCGGAGTTGCCGGAGGCCCAGATCATCATCTGCGCGGACAATGATCGCCACACCGATAACAACCCCGGACTGACCAAAGGCACCGAAGCGGCACAGGCGGTCGGCGGTCTGCTGGCAGTGCCTGATTTTCCATCTGGCGCGGAAGGGACCGACTTTAACGACCTAACGGCAGCGGTCGGACTGGATGAGGTCAAGCGGCAGATTCTGGCAGCGCGGACGCCGGAAACTTTAGCAGAATTAGCAGGTTTAGCAGAACCCTTGCCGTTGCGGCGCCCACTGCCACCAGCAGAGCAGTTTCCCCTTGAGGCGTTACCACACGTCCTGCGCGACATGGCCGACTTGATCATCGACGTTGTTCAGGCCCCCGCAGCAATGGTTGCGCAAAGTCTGTTGATCGGCTCCACCTTGGCGGCGCAGTCTCTGGCCGACGTTACCATCGACGGGCGTCAGTTTCCCTTGTCCCTGTTTGCTGTTTCCATCGGAGAGAGCGGCGAACGCAAGAGCGCAACCGACAACATTGTTCTGGCACCACACCGAAAGCATGAACGGGCGCTGATGGATCAGGCAAAACAAGAGCAGCTCGAATTTATCGCGGCGCATGCAGCATGGACAAAAGCCAAAGATCAGATTTTGAAATCCAAAGAAGGAGACACCCGTCGGGAACTGATGGCACTGGACCCGGAACCTTTGCCACCCATTAAGGGACTGATCAACGTCAACTATTTTTCCGGGTCAGCGACAATTAAAATTCCCGTTTCTTGAGAGCTGTTGACGACGGTGGCTGTTGGGACTTTTTGCCGCCGCCGCTTGCGGCTCTGCTAGATGTTTTGCTGCTGAAGCTCTCTGGCCTTTTTCTGGCTGTACCCGATGTCCGCTCTGGATACGTCATACAGGTAGACCGGGTGGTCGAAGCCCGACTTGATGAGCAACCCACCGTTACAGTCGGTGATCGCAGTGACGCAACCACTGCCGCAACGCAGAAACCGTGTCGTGTTCTCAGGTGTGAACTCCACCTCAAGCGTCTCCAGGCGGCCTTTCTGGGGGTTGTAGGCTAAGCATTTCATGGGGTTTGCTCCTAAAGGGTCTCTTGGTGTGGCTCAGTCAGGGCCTGCGCCTTTTGTGATTGCTCCAAACGGTAGCTGGGCATATTGAGCTCCAGAATCACGCTGTGGTGAACGAGTCGGTCAATGGCCGCCGCTGTGGTCATGGGATCCTTGAAGATCTGCTCCCATTTTGAGAAGGGCAGATTGCTGGTGAGCATGATGCTGCTACGCTCATAGCGATCCGCCAGCAGGGTGAAGAGGACCTCCATCTCCTCGCGGCTTTGCTGCACGTACCCGATGTCGTCGATGATCAGCGCCTCGTATTTTGCGTAGCGCTTGAGCACGCGGGCCAGCGTCAGATCCCTCTTGGCGATCAGAAGCTCCTGCACCAGCAGGTTACAGGGCATAAAGCGTATCTGCCGGCCCTGATAAATGAGCTCCTGGGCCACCGCGCACAGCAGATGGGTCTTGCCGCTGCCGGGATTGCCGAAGGCCAGGACGTTTTCCTTATGATCGAGAAACGTCGCCTTGAGCAGCTGGGTCAGCTGTGTATCGACCTTACGAGGCAATCGCTTGCGGTCAAACGCCTTGAGGTTTTTCTCCAGCGGCAGTTTCGAGTCCTTGAGCAGGCGCGCGGTCCTGGCGTTACGGCGCTCTTCGCGCTCGCGCTCGGCCAGCTCCAGCAGGTAGCTCTCGTACTCCCAGTTGTCCCGGCGCGCTGCGATTGCGCTCTCCTGATAGCAGCGCCGGATGGTGGGCAGGTGCAGTTCGGTCAGGTGGCGGTGCAGGCGGGCTGCTTTCTCCTTCTCAGATTGCATGGGCCAGCTCCTGCTGCCCGGACAATAGGCGATCGTAGCTGAGAAGGTCGACTGCGGCGACTCCGATCTCGGTCACAGGCGAGGCAATCTGCTGTGCGTGCACCAACTCCTCCACGGCCTGTGCCGTGACGGGTTGATGCCCGCACAGCTCGTCCAGGGCCGCAGCAACCGCCACTTCGCTCTCTTTGGCCGCCAGCGCCAGTATCTTGAGGTACTCGCGAGCGGCCACTTGCTGGGTGTGGCGCTCTTTGAGCTCGTCATAGGCGAGCCGGAAACAGCTGCCGGGAAACATCTCCTCGCGGTAGCGGTAATTCTCGAAGGCTCCAGGCTTTCGCTGCAGCTGATCGATGACGTGGCGGTAGTTGATAAGATGCCGGCACCTGCCGCGCAGGCGAGGCATCGAGTCCACGCGCTTCTGAGCGTAGAAAAGATCGAGATGGTCGGCAAAAAGCTCAACTTGTAGGCTCTCGCCGATCAGGCGGCTTTCGACGGAATAGGTGTTGTTGCTGACCCGGATGGTGCTTGCGCGACTGACCGTGACCTCAAGGCGCGTACAGCTCTCCAGCCGCCTTTGTGGCAGGTGGCGCAGTATGCGTTGCTCCTCCAGAAAACGCTCGCGGCGACCGCGGTTGAGCTTGGTGAAGAGCTCGCGCAAAAAGCGCCGGTACTCCTCGATGCTCTCGAAGTCGAAGCTGCCGCGCAGAAGGAGGGCCTGGCGAACCGCCCTCTTCAAACGGTAGTTGCTCTGCTCCACGTCGCCGTTCTCGTTGGGGCTGGCGGCCTGCGTCTTGCGACCACTCAGGTTGTAATGCCTGAGCAGAGCCTGATAGCGTTGGGTGAATTCTTCCTGGTGCAGGGCGTTGTGCACGGCCGCCGTCAGCCGGTCCGTCTGATGAGCCTGTGGCACGCCGCCGAGTTCCCACAACGCCGCCTGCAGCCCCTCGCTGAGGCTTTCGAAGCTCTCCGAGTAGCAGATGCTGCCGGTTTCCCAGTTGGAGTAGGTGAGCACGAAGTGATAGATGAGGTGGTCGAAGGGCTGTTTGGCGATGGTGATGCCGAGCTTGCCCATGTGCGTGTAATCGGACTGGGCCAGCTCGCCGGGGCGGTGCAGCTGAGGGAAGAACGTTTCCTTGGAGGGACCTTCCAGGGCCCGCCACCGCTTCACGCGACGCTGCAGGGTGCGCAGCTGGCCGTCTGAGAAGACGCCGGGAAAGCGGCGCTGGAGATCCTCGAAGAGGGTCTTGGCCTCCAGCCCCGGATTATCGGCAAGCTTCTCACGAATGTCCTCCCAATGGGCCTCAAAGGGGTCCGTTCTGGTTCGCCAGGTGTGCTCAACCTTGAGCTCGCTGGGTAGGTTGCCCGCCTTCACGTACTTGCGGGCGGTCTTTTCATCCATGCCGGCCTTGGCAGCGGCAACGCAGCCTGTGGTTTGCGTTTTCATCAGCTTGAATAACCTCCTTACTTGTTGATCGGTGACCATCCGCCATCCTTTCTTTAAAGATGGGCGGAAGCTTACAATCCCCTAAAAATTTCGGGAATTATAATTGTCGCCGGACGGGAGATTTAATTGTCGCTGATCAAGGGACAGATCATCACGGAAGAACCGACTTATGAGGGCATTGTCGTGCTACTACAGCACGGGCAACCGTCCCTTGGAATTTTCAGCAGCGAAGGTGGCCGCTTTGTCGGCGGTCACGCTATGAACCAAGATAATCAGCTCAAAACAGCGGCGGGACTATCCAAACTCTGGGACGGCAGCCCTATTGATCGAACACGGAGTAAAGACGGCAATATTTTATTGTATGGACGACGTTGTTCGGTCCATCTGATGTTGCAACCGGGAATATCTGGTCGGTTGCTGGCAAACCAGACCCTGGCGGATCAGGGACTATTGTCGCGTTGTTTGACCTGCTACCCCCAAAGCACCATCGGCACCCGTCTTTATAAGTCTGTTGACCTGAACAGCACCATCGAGGCAAGGCGTTATTTTTCAACCATGATGGCGTTGCTTGAATACCCGCAACCCATAGCAGACGGCGAGCGCAACGAGCTGAACCCGCGACAAATTACACTGACAAGCGACGCCAAAGGGGAATGGATCAGGTTTCATGATCATGTTGAATTGCTTTGCAGGGAGGGCGAAGCACTTGCACCGATTAAGGGGTTCGCCTGCAAGGCAGCGGAGCAGGCGGCGCGGATCGCGGGCACTCTGGCAATTATCGACGACCCGGCACAAACCACCATCACCAAGTTGGAGATTCAGGCCGGGATTTCAATCGCTCAATTCTACCTTGGCGAATCGTTGCGCTTATTCCATAGCAGTGCCGACGACCCGGAGCTGGTACTTGCCGAAACCTGTTTGACATGGGCGACGGAGCAGGGCGGACGCTTTAGCTTGCCCTGTTTATATCAGCGCGGCCCAAATCGCGTCAGAGACCGAAAAACAGCCCAGCGGATTGTTGAAATTCTGGAGCAACACAGACGGATCAGGGCGGTTGATGGCGGCGCAGAAATAGGCGGGAAAAAGCGGCGGGAAGTATGGGAGGTAACAGCGTGAGTCTGTTCCCGAAATTCCAATTCAGCACGGCGGGGGCCGCTAAAGTCGCTAAAGTTGCTAAACCCGAACCGGATGAAAACGAAACTTTAGCAACTTTAGCGACTTTAGCAGGGGATCGGGCCACCGAAAAAACCACCCCGGCACCGTCAGGATTTTATTCTAAACCGGCGGCGGCGACTGTTGTCACCTGCGGGCCATGCCGACACTTTGAGCGCGACACCATCAACCCGGAGCAAGGCAGGGGCGCTTGTAGCATTGGCGAGATCCCGACCTACCCATGGCCCCACGCAAAAAGGCAATGTACGGCATACGCAAGTATAGAAGGGAGTCTGTTCCATGAAGAAATCACCACACCCTGAAAGCACGGCCAAATCACGCACCAAGGATGGTCGGTGGAAAAAAGGCGCAAGCGGCAACCCGTCAGGGCGACCCGTCGAGAACCCGGCAAGGCGTCTGCTGATGGCGAATGCCGAACAGTTGACACAGACTGCAATCAACCTTGCACTGGCAGGCGACACAACGGCGCTGAATGCCTGTCTGGCGCGAATTGCACCACCGCTGAAGGGTCAGGCCGCACCAATTCAACTGGAGATGCCAGCAAGCGGCAATCTGCTGGATCAGGCGCAACGGATATTGCAGGCGGCTACTGATGGCACTATTGCACCGGACATTGCCGGCCAGCTGATGCAGGCGCTATCCACTATGGCGAAAGTCCGCGAGATTGACGAACTCGAACAGCGACTGGCCGAACTCGAAAGGAGTCTGGAGAAATGACTCGAACATTGAGGCGGCGACTTGACGAACTCGAGGCCCGGCATTCTCCCACGGAACCGAGGGCATTATGGATATGCCTTGTTTCAAAAGAGCATGGCAACGCCTCTGATGGCTGGCGCGTCCCTGCAATCGGCTGGCGCTATGGCGACGTTGACATCCTGCGGATGGATGGCGAATCCGACGAAGCACTCCAGCAAAGGGCACTGGATCACGCCAAGACACAGGGCGAACAGGCGTTTATGATGTTTCGGCAGATCAGCAAGTGCGACTGATAACAAGCGTTATCAGCCCATGATCAACAACGTGAAAAATCCGGTTCCGTGGCCATGGCCGGGAGTTATGCCCCTGTCGCCCTTTGTGGTGGCAGAGGTTTTTTATTACTCAAACGGCGGCGGTTTGATGCCATTATTTACTCAGAAAGCATGTATCATACCATCTCGGTTTTTCTCAACAGTCATGCAGTGTTTGCTCAATCAATAATCCTTTCCAGAAACTACAAGTGTGTAGCTGTCATTTACTCACAACCGGCGCTCAGATTTGCCCTGTGAGCGACGAACGGCAGGCAGGACGGCGGATTGATTTACATGGTGTGGTCATTGCTTGCGTGTGAAGCGCGTATATGAACCGCCGGGAGTGAATGACCCTGGCGGCACCCACTACCCGCAACGCCGACGAAAGTCTCCCATTCTGGCGATTGCTTGCGACTTGATCGACCCGAATCGGCAGATAATGTTTTTTTACTCCAGAGAATGGGCGGCAGTTGCGGATCAGTTACTGCTGATTTGCGGAGCAATTGTTACGCAGTAACGGAGCAGATACCATGCGACTAAAAACACGACTTGAACGAATCGAGCAGCAGGCAGGCAATGAACTTGCACCTGAGGGCATGGTCGAGCTTATCCGACGGCTCAAAACGGAAAAGGGGCTGGAGTCGGAGACACCGTTCAGGATCACAAAAAGTGAAGCACTTGGCCTGCTGGTCGAACTGTTGCCGGGTTGAAAAAAGACGGGAAAAACAGTGTTACCCACTGGTTGCTATGGCACTAAGCCGGGAACGATTTGGAAACGATGGGATTGAACGGGAAGCCTTTATTTATCGGGCTTTGAGAAAAAGTTTAACCGCCAACGAAATTTTTGCAATTTGGCACTGGATTTCGACATATTTATCCAGTGCAGCGTTTTCTGTTGCGTGATTTGGCACTGAAAAGCTGTGCAAATCGAGGCAAGGAAAGGATGTCAGCAATGGTTCGTTTATTCTTTGCAAATCTCAAATCGTATTTTTTTAAGAGCATCAGCCGCTGCAAAGTGGTTTCGGTAGCCAAAAAACAATTCGCTTGGGTCTTCGTGCAAACGGTGGTGTTCTATCTGGCTTTTGTATTCCTGGCAGTAAGTGCTGATGCGTTTTCGGATTTTTCTGCTTGCCAGGCTACGATACCTGGATATCTCGCGGGTGGTAATTTCAACGGCTTTGTAGTTGGTACAACCATCTGCGCGTCGTCTGCTAGTCAAAGACAGAAGCTCACTGTCTATAGTAGCGACGAGGTCGGACCCGGCTTGCCTGGAAAGCTTGAACCTATCCGTCAGAACTCGTCCGTAGAAGCCGAAAAGGAACCCTATGACCATCGTGATCAAGGGATGAGCAAAGATTCCGAAGACAATACCTTGCATGACTCTCTCCTTGGGATTGTTCTGCTGCTTGTGGGTGCGGCCTCTGGCTGGCTATCCGCTGGATTTGTCAATCACCTGCGTGAAAAGTAACTCTTTGCTCTTACATCCTCCGCCCCGCCCAAACAACACGCCCAACGATATTCAGCATGTTCAGGTCTTTGACGTCCACGAACAGGTCTGAATAGTCGGGATTGTCGCTTTTAACGATAATTCCGCCGTCTATTTTTCGTTGAAGTCGTTTTGCGACGAGGGTTGAATCCATTCTTAGTGTGTAGATCGCGCCGTCCTGGACGTGTGTCTGACTTAGGTCGACCAGGAGGAGATTGCCTTCCTGGATGGTCGGGCTCATTGAATCGCCTATGGCGGTCACCAGAGCGAGGCGATCAACTTGCAAGCCCATCTCGCTGATCCAATTTCTTTTAAACGCCAGATAATCGACAACCTGCTCGCTTTCGATCACGGCCCCGCCGCCGGAGCTGACGCAGACGTTGTAGCGCGGCACCAGGGCGAAATCGCCGCTGAGGCACTCCTGCGCACTGAAACAGGCGCTGTCGTTATCTGCCTGGCGCAGCATGGGGCCTTCTCCGGCAAGAAGCCAGGCTGGGCTGATTTCAGGGCAGGTCTTTAAAATATTCTGTAAGTCTTCAAAATTGGGAAATCTCTCTCCACGCTCCCATCGACCTACAGTCATCTTTGAAACACCTACCTTTTTTGCAAATCCCTCCTGGAGCTCTTCGCCTCGAATAGCTTTTATTCGGCTCCCTATGCTTTCCATACCTATCTCCGATGTCCGTTTGGGAGTTCCGACTTCTCTGCTTGTAAAGTCGGAACTATGGCAAAATCCTGCAAGCGGTTCCGACTAGACCGCAAGGTATTGTAATTAAATGAAAATCTGTCATTGGTTCCGACTTCTGGCTTTTTGTTAAGTCGGAACCAAACGAAAACTCCCAGAATGAAAAAATCCGAACGGTTTATAAAAAAAGGCCATACGGTAAATTTGACCTTGACAGGTTTCCGTTTGGGGACTTATAGTCGTTTTCAGGTCAACCAAACGGTTACTAAAAAAACCGACACGAAGTCGGCAAAGGAGACTGTCTATGAACCCCCAAACGGAGAATCGCCCGCAAACGGCCACAGAGGCTGTGGCGCATCATGCCGAATCAGATCGTAAGCCTCGGCTGCCCCGGACTGAAGAGCCTCCGGCGGCGCGTCCTGGTCAAACACCACATACTCCAGAATCTCGAAAAACCTGGACGATTCAAGATTACAGAGCAGCACTCCTAGCAAGATACGAAGCCGAAAAGAACGATCCAGAGGCTCAAGCTCTGCGCGCAGCTCGCGAGGCGCGGCGGCAGCGAGAGAGGCTATGTGAGGCCTGTGCTCGCGAAGCCAAACTCCCCAGCGGGCACTGCCCATTGACCGCAGGTCTTGCCACAGCGTGGAAATATCTTGTTCGGAAAACTCTCTCCGAAGCTCGCTACCGCGTCCGAGAGACCATCTCAGCAGGGAGGACACGTCCATGATTGCTCCTTTCCCGAAAAAAGGGCTCAGCGACGCAGAGCGCCGCGTCTGGGTCAAGGGCCAGCTTGAGCTGCGCGGCGAATCTTTTGCCACCATCGCGCGAGAGCTTGGCGTTTCGCGCCAGGCGGTGGGACGCGCCATGACCGACCGGCGCCCCCGGATGGAGCGGGCCATCGCAGCAAAGCTGGGGATGCCCCCCGAACAGATCTGGCCCGAGCGCTACGGGGCGGGGAAACATTGTAAACGAGGGCGCAAGCCACGGCAATAGCAAGTTTCCCCCGGGAGAGTCGAGCGATGAACGTGAAAACATCCGACATAGCCGCCGCGCTTGGCGTTGGTGACAGGGCCATCAGAAAGCGCGCCGCGAACGAAGGCTGGACGCCGCTGCCGAAGCGGGCCAAAGGCGGCGGAAAGGTCTACGACCTGGCGGCGCTGCCGATTTCGAGGGAGGAGCGCGAGCTGATCCGCGGCTACCTGGCCGATCAACAGCTGGGAAAGCTCACCGAAGAGACGCGCCAGATCCCCGAGGCGCTGCCTTGCGACGATCCGCAAACCGCCCTTGCGACCAAGGAGGATGCCGGCCTTCCCGCCGTGATCGACGTGCAGGACCTGGGTTCGCTCAAAACATGGCAGCAGCGGCGCATGGATGCGCGCCTGGTGTTTATTCGCCTGATCGAACGGGCCGAGATGGAAGCCGGCGTCTCTAAAGGGATTGACTACCTGGTGCGCGAATCGAAGGCGGGCACGCTGCCCGAGGAGCTGCAGGAGCTGGTGCCGGTGGCCAACGCGCGATCCGGCAAAGGCGGGGCACGGGCTCTGTCGCGGCGCACCCTGATGCGGTGGTGGAGCGATTACAAAAAATCCGGCGGAAACTACGCCGCCCTGGCCCCGAAAACCGTTGAAAAGGATCAGCTGCCGCCCTGGGCCGCCGCGTTTCTCAAGCAGTACCAGGTGCCGCAGAAAATCAGCGTGGCCGACGCCATCGAGCGCATGAAGATGGTTGCGCTGCCCGGTGAACCGATTCCCAGCGAGGGCCAAGCGCGCAGATTCCTGAAAAAGTTCAGCCGCCTCGATGTGCAACGCGGCCGCAAGACCGCAAGCGAGCTGCGGGGCCAGCGCATGTACCGCCAGCGCGACGTGAGCGAGTTCCTGCCGCTGGACATCGTGCAGATCGACGGCCACAGTTTCAAAGCCTACGTGGCGCACCCCAGCCACGGCCGCCCCTTTCACCCCGAGGTCTGCGCTGTGATCGACACGGTGACCAAGGTGGTGATCGGCTGGAGCGCGGGGCTTGCCGAGAGTGCAACCACGGTGGCCGACGCGATCCGTCACGGCGTCACCGTCGACGAAAACAAACCGGTGGGCGGCCTGCCGCTGTTCGTTTATGCCGACAAGGGCGCGGGCAACATGGCGAAGGTCAACATCGACAAGGTGGCTGGCCTCTTCCCCCGGGTCGGCATCAATTTCGAGAGCGGACGCCCGGGCAACCCGCAGGGGCGCGGCCTGGTGGAAAACCTCAATAAAGGATTGTGGATTCGCGCCGCAAAGAAGCTGCCGACCTACACCGGCAAGGATATGGACACCGCCGTCAAGCGCAAGGTTTATCTCGCACTGGATAAAGAGGTGAAGCAGGCCCAGAAAGAGCAGCGCGACGTGCAGTCCGACCTGATGATTCCCTGGGCGGAATTTCTGCTGCTGATGGAGAGCGCGGTGGAAGATTACAACCGCCGCCCCCATTCGGCCCTGCCGCGCATTACCGACCCGCAGACCGGCCGCCGCCGCAACATGTGCCCCCTTGAAGCCTGGGCCAGCTGGCTCGAACGTGGCTGGCGCCCCGAAACCCTGACCGACGACGAAATCGCGCTGCTGTTTCGCCCGCATCAGAGAGTCACCACCCGCAAGGGAATCGTGCGGTTGTGGAAGAACGTCTACGCCGATGCCGCGCTTGAGCACTATCACGGCGAGCAGGTCATGGTGGGCTACGACATCCACGACGCCAGCCGCGTTTGGGTGCGCGACCAGGAAGGCCGCCTGATCGTGATCGCCAAGCGCGACGCCAACAAGAGCGCATTCTTCCCGGTCTCGAAGGTCGAGCAGGCCCGCGAGGAGCGCTACAAAAACCGCATGCGCAATGTCGAGCGGCGGGCCGAAGAGATCGAGCTTGAGCGCCGCGGCGGACCGATCGAGGCGCGCAAAGCCCCCGAGGTCGTCGAGATTGCGCCGGAAGCCCTGGAGAAGTCAGAGCGCATCATCGCCAAGGTCGAGAAAAAAGGGCAGGCCGACTTCATGCCCAGCAACGACTACGAAGCCTACGAACGGCTGGAAGCCGAGCGCAAGCGCGGCGAGGCGCTGACCGAGAAAGAACAGCAATGGCTGGCGGATTACAACGCCTTCCTGGCCGGGAAAGGCAAGAAGGGCCTGCTGCGGTCCGGCTGGCAGCCGTTTGCTGAGAGGGCCCGCAAGGCCAGAGGGGAGCGAGGCGATGAATAACGACATCAGCAGCCGCAGTTATGACCCGGAGGCCGTCCTGAAATGGCATGAAAGGGACGTTCTCGCACAGCTCGACAGAGATTTCGGTCCGCAGTGGTCGGTGGAAAAGGAAGAGGCGTATTTCGAGGAGGCTTATCGGCGCCTGGATCATGTGGTGGGCGGGTGCGATATCCGCCGACGCTGGCTCGAAGAAGAGGGGCTGCGGCCCATGAACCTGCATGAGAGACGCAGGCACGAAACCCGGCTTGAAAATAACCGGCGGCTAAAGCTTGCCGCGCTTGACCGCAAGCATGAGCTGTGGCTCAACCCGCCGATGGGTGAGATCCCCAGCCGCGTGCTCGACGGGGCCAGGTTGCGCCGGGTCAAATAAAACAAGCCGCCGGCGAGGCCCCGCCGGCGGCAAATTGGGCGCGCCCTTTTTGGGGCGCAAAACAGCAACATTAAGGAGGATACCAAAATGAGGCACGTAATGGCAATGACCAAGAACATGCGGCGGTTTCTGGCCGCCGTCGATGAACTGATGGACCGCCCGATGGGCACCGAAGGCATGGGTCTGCTGTGGGGCGAACCCGGCGAGGGCAAGTCAACCTCCATCGCTTATGTCGTCAATGCCATGGACGGGATCTACGCCCGCGCCATGAGCAGTTGGACGGTGACCAGCATGCTCGGCTACTTGTGCAGAGAGCTGGGCGGGCAGCGCATGCTGCGCCGCGCCGATATGGTGGATTTCATCGTCGAGCAGCTCGCCGAGAACAAGCGTCCGATCTTCATCGACGAAGCCGATCACCTCTTCGACAAGCCGAAAAAGTTCGAGATGGCAGAAGCCCTGCGCGACATCTACGACATCAGCGGTTGCCCCATCATCCTGTGCGGGATGGAGGACATCGCCCGCACCGTGCAGGCCCACGGCCGCTTTGCCCGCCGCATCACCCAGTGGGTCGAATTCACCGGCATCGACCTGGATGACGCCCGCGC
The DNA here is from genome assembly GCF_000827125.1 of Geoalkalibacter subterraneus. Taxonomy (NCBI): domain Bacteria; kingdom Pseudomonadati; phylum Thermodesulfobacteriota; class Desulfuromonadia; order Desulfuromonadales; family Geoalkalibacteraceae; genus Geoalkalibacter; species Geoalkalibacter subterraneus. The sequence goes on along the minus strand of NZ_CP010311.1, from coordinate 3,431,931 downwards.
CGTGGCCGACGAGCTGTGTGAAGTCGGCGTTGCGGACTGCCTGCTGGCGCACCTGCACAGCTCGGCGCGCGGCAACATCGGCCGCATGGTGATCGGGCTGAGCAAGATCGAGCGCATGGGCAAGGCCAGCGGAATCGGGCGGGTTACCCATGAACAATGGGGCGACCGGGAGCTTTTCTACGATCAGCCTATTTTTACCACGCGACCGACGCGAAACGGCGGCTGACCCATTGAGTTCAGGACGCTTTTTATCCGCATTTACAATCCGTTCAATCTGAATTTATGGAGTTCGTTTTTATGGCTGGAAAAAAGGGCATGCAACATCGCCGCCGTCGACCCCACACCCTGCGCGCCAAGGCTTGGCAGAGCATGCGCATCATGCGCCGCTTCACCCTGCCTGACCTTTGCCGGACCCTCGGCCCAAGCCGGGGTAAGAACGACTACCAGAACCTTCGCAAATGGATGTCCAACCTCTGCGCCCACGGCGTGGTGGTCAAGGAAGGCCGCCCCGTTTCAGGCCGCGCCGGTGACTACCAGGTGTTTCGCCTGGTGCGCGACTCGGGGCCTCTTTACCCTCAATCCTGCGAGAAGTGCGGCAATTCAATCGCTTCTGCCTGTGAAAAAAAAGACAAAGAAACAGAAAAAGACAAAGAAGAAAACAAAGAGGACACCCCCGATGACGAAACCCTCAGAGTTGCGGGAGGCAAACAATGACCCACCCGGATCTGCTCAGCCTTCTGCGCCAGAAGGTGACCGAATACAACAGGGAGATGGGGCAAGGCGGCCAGTCGCGCGTTGCCGAGGAGCTTGGCTACTCCTCGGCGGCGATCAGCCAGGCTTTAAGCGGCAAGTATCGCGGCAACCTGAACAACCTTTTGACCCGCGTCGAGGAAGTCTATGGAAACTCGACCGTCGACTGTCCCGGCCTTGGCGAAACCATCACCCTGGGCAAATGCAGCCAGTGGCGCAAGAAGCCCTTTGCCGCCACCAACCCGCTGCGGGTGCACATGTACCGCGCCTGCCGCAACTGTAACAGGAGGTGAACCCATGCCCCACTGCCCCAAATGCAAAGGCGGCCCGGCGTACCTTGACGCTCAGGTCGACTACCTCGAAAACACCAAGATCCAGCGCGTGCGCTGCCTGCGCTGTGGTTTCAGCGTACAGCGCGAAGCGCCCAAGCGGGTTGAAGAGCGGGCGGTAAGACGCGCCGACCAGGCCAGCCAGGAGCGCACCGTGAAGAGCCGTAAGGCCTCTGAGAGCCGCCGCAAGTGGGTTGCCGAGCGCACCCGTACCTGCACTGTGCAGGGCTGCGAAGAGACCTACGTCGAAGGCTGCGCGACGTACCCGCTGTGCCCGGCCCATGCCCGGCTGTGGCGCAACTGGAATCAGGGCCAGCAAACCGCACCGCCGCCGCTGTTTGAGCAGGCTGACGGCACCTTTATCGAGAACCCCGAACGACGGACTTGCAGGAGGGCGTCATGAACGCTGTGTATCTGATCGCTATGTTTTTGCTGGGCGGCTTTGTCGGCATCGCCATCATGTGCGCCCTGGCCTTGAGCAGCACCGAAGAAAGCCCCGGCGAAAAAGGCCGGTCGGCATGATCCGCGACGCCACGCTGCTTTTTATCGGCATCGTTGTCGGCATCAACGTCATGGGCTTTATCCGCGTGTACCGCGAAGAGCGGGCCCGCCGCAGACTCTCAGGAGGTCAAAATGATTAACCGCATCCGCAATTATTTCGCCTGGCGCAAAGAACGCCGCATCCGCTACCAGCGCGCCGTCAAGAATGCCCAGCTGATGGTGGCCAATAACACCGTGCAGGGCCTCAATCAACCGAGTTTAAAGAAAGGATAAACCATCATGGAACAACAGATAAAAGACATCCCTCAAGGCTACATGGAAGACGCCCAGGGGCGGCTGATTCCGATGGAGAAGATCAGGCCCATCGACATCGAGCGCGACGCCCTGGTGCGCGAGATCGTCGAAGCCGCCCTCAAGCTGCGCCGGCACCTGGCTGAATTCAAGCTGCAGCGCCTGGGGGATATCGACGCCTTCATTGAACTTTCGCTGGAGCGCTACGGCGTCAAATTCGGCGGCGTCAAGGGCAACGTGCAGCTTTCGACCTTCGACGGCAAATACAAGGTGCGGCGCGATCAGGCCGAGCACCTGACGTTTGATGAAGGCGTGCAGGCCGCGAAAGCCTTGATCGACGAGTGCATCAACGAATGGGCCGAAGGCTCAAACGCCAACCTCAAGGTCATCGTCAACGATGCCTTCAAAGTCAACCAGGAGGGCAGACTCGATATTCGCCGCATCCTCGAGCTGCGCCGCTACGACATCGACGACCCGCGCTGGAACCGCGCCATGGACGCCATCGGCGAAAGCCTCCAGGTGGTCGGCTCCAGCACCTACCTGCGCATCTACGAGCGCACCGAGGGCGGCCGCTACGAGCAGATCCCGCTCGACCTGGCCAACGCCTGAGCTAAAGGGGGCCGCTATGCTGATCGTTGTAGGCAGCCAGACATGCCAGAGTACAGACGAAGCCCTTGACGCGCTCAAGCGCCGCTAAAAATACCCACCGATGGAGAGGAAGGAAGAAGCCATGGCACACAAATACCGCACCGCAAAACGTGAGGAAGGCACCTGCGCACAGTGCAAAAACCACCGCGTTCGCCCCGCAAGCGCACGGCTTGAATGCCCGCTGCAGTGCAACTACCAGGTCGGCCGGAAGTCAACCTGCGCCGCATTTGTAAAGGAGCAGTCATGATCGATCGAGACGGAGAGGTTCTGTACCTGGGCGATGTCGTTGAAGTCGACGAAGACCCCGAGCAGTTTGAAGCCGAGCGCGCCCAGATCGTCCGGGTCGGCAAGCAAAAAGTGCAGGTGCGCTTCCTGGCCGCAGGCATCAAGCCCGAAAAACAGTGGGTCAAGCCGCAGGATTGTACCCTGCTTGAGCGAGAAATCTAGCGAAACCGCGCCCCTCTTCAGGGGCCGGTCGTCCGGGGGTGGTGCCCCGGGCCTGATGAGCAGCCAGCCACCGAGGCTTTCGAGGTTTATTACCTCACCCGGAGCAGCGGCCCCCTCCTCCTGAGCCGCTGCGCCGGGGAACTTTTTTAAGGGGCTTGAGATCATGGCAACCGACTGGAAATGGGAAGCCGCCATGGCCGCGATCCGCCGCCAGACCGAGGAGGCCCAAAACCGCTATTACCACCAGGGGCTGGCCGCCCAGGGCGCGCCCTGCCCTTATCCATACACCTCGTTTGCCGCCATCCACTGGCGGCGCGGAGCCGCAGACGCGCGCAGGGGAGACCAATGAGCCGTATCCATTACGCAAAGATCGACGAAAGCGAGCGCCTTCAACGTGCTCACCGCCTGCTCTCCGACGGAGCCTGGCACAGCACCCGCGACATCATGCGCGCAGCCGACGTGTGCGCCGTCAATACGGTCATTGCCGAGCTGCGCTGCAACGGCTACGACATCGTGACCCGCTGCGTCGGCCGCGGGCGATTTGAGTACCAGATGATTCTCGAAAACCAAAGGAGCCTGTTCTGATGGGAAAAACAGTCGAAAACCCCAAGACGCACGTCGCCAGCTGCCGCATGACCGGCGAGGTCTACCGGGCGATGATCGCCGACGCTAAAAAACGCGGCGTGTGCATCAGCGATTACCTTGAAACCGCCGTCATGCAGCAGATCTACAGCGATGTGAGGTCAGAAATGGAGCGGCGCGATGCCTAAATGCAGCCGCCCCACAGAGGTCTGGTCCCGCGTCTGCGGTTTCTTTCGGCCCGTGCAGCAGTGGAACAAGGGCAAGCGTCAGGAATACAAAGACCGCACGCCCTATTTGAGCAGCCACCAAGACGCTAAGAACACCAAGAAAGGCAAAGGCCATGGCGACCAAGAAGCAGATTAAGTTGATCCATGTGGTCAAGGGCGCGCTGAATCTCGATGACGACGCCTACCGCGACATCCTCGCCACCTACGGCGCCAGCTCCAGCAAGGACTTAACCCCCTTCAAGGCCGCGAAGCTGCTGGCCGACCTGGAGCACAAGGCCGAAGCCGCAGGCGTCTGGAAGCGCCGTGGCGCACCCGGCGGCAAAGGCAAGCGGCCGCACAACATCGAGGCGGGCCGCTACGGCCGCGCCGCGCAGCTGGCGAAGATCGAAGCGCTGCTCACCGTTGGCGGCAAGCCCTGGGGCTATGCCGATGCCCTGGCGCAGCGGATCTGCAAGGTCGACAAGGTCGCCTGGGTGCCGGATGACGAGCTTTACAAGCTGATTACGGCGCTCAGGAAGCAGGCGGTGCGTGAGGGGTGGGATTTGAGCGGGGAGTGAGCCTGACTTGCGAAACGTGACATGACATTTTGTCATGTCGCGTCTGCCGGATGTGGCGACCCGGTACTGATGAGCAGCCACAGGTGAAGACAATGCAGAAACTTGACACAAAAACCGCTTCGGGCTACGCTTGCCCTGCTGCTGGCAAAATCCAGTGGCCGGGTTTGACGGCCCGAAACACCCAAGGCGGACGCAACCGCCGAGAGTCTCAGGCGGTTTTTGTGCGTCCGGAACATGGTCGCGCCTTCAGTTGGGCGCGTCATGTGGGGAGCCTTCTGGCTCGCCGGCTTCCTTGGGTGCCGGTCCGTCAACCCGCATGGCGCGCCCTCTTTTCGTTTGACGGCGGGAAGAGGGGGATTCAACCCCAACCCAAGGAGAAAATCATGACCCAACCCGCTCCCCATCCCCTGGATGCTCTCTCAGAGTGCATCTGCAAGTCGGCCTTTCTGGCCGACGCCCTTTCCTGCTTCGCCGCCCACAGCCGCGACAACCTCAGCCCGCGCGGGCTTGAGGGGCTCAGCATGCTTCTGGCGGACATCGAGCGCAACATCACTCACGCAAAGAACACCCTTGAAGAGAAGGAGGCAACCGCATGAGCAAAAAACAAGCTCAGAGCTATCTTGACGATGTTTTCGACTCCCTTTTCCAGCCTGCCGTTCGGTCCGCCGTACTGGCGGATGCAGGAGCAAAAATTTATCAACTTGCAGACCGCGAACCCTTCATGGTGCAGTCCGACCTGGCGAAAATTTATGGGGTAACAACCCGAGAGTTAAACCAGGCCAGGAACAGAAACCCCGCCAAGTTTCAGGAAGGAACGGCCTACTTTCAGCTGGAAAGGCGCGAGGTCACAAAATGTGATATCGCCTATAACGGCGGTCATCTTCCCTATGCCTACACCCGTCGCGGCGCCTATATGTTTGCCACCATCCTGCAAACGCCGGAGGCGACCGAGCAGGCGATCCGCATCGTCGAAGGTTTTATGGCTTTCGAGCATGCGCTTGAGAAACAGGACAGGCCAGCCGCACCGAGCGAGCGATTTGCCCCGGCACCGCAGGCCGCCACGAAAACGCGCACCATCCCTGAAGACCGCTATTACGAGCTGATAGAGTGCGAAAACCGGATGTTGCGAGGCGTGCAGCGCGCGAGGATAGCTCCCGACATGAAAAGGCAGATCATCACCTACCACAATCAAGGGTTAAAGCCTGCGAAAATTAGAGACTTGACCGGCGTCAACATTAACACCATCGCAACCCAGATCTATAAACACAAAAGAGGGGAGCTGGAATGATACCTAGAATACTGGGGTACAACGGGAATAAAGTCATTTTGGATGCCAACGAGTATGCCGCTTTTATTGCCGAGCTAGAGCAGCTCAAGAGATGGAAGGCTGAGGCTGAGGCGGAGAAGAAGCGTCGAACTTAAGCGAAACGTGAGGCCGCATTTTGCGACCTCACGTCTGCCGGGCGTGGCGACCCGGTACTGACGAGCAGCCATAAAAAGATGGGAGGCAACGGATGAAGCGCCTTTTTTTTCGACTAACCCGCATCACCTGCAGCTACGGCGGGCCGCTGCGCGTCTGGTGGAAGTGCTGGGGTTTCGAGCGCTGCGACGCGCCCTATGATGTGCTCGAATGGTCGCTGATGCTCGGGCCGGTGATGGTGTGCAAATGGAGGAAGATATGACCGAAAAAGAATTGGTTGACGCCATTTTGACGACTGGGCGCCCCTATATCGACGACGGCGACATTGACGCCGCCTGCGTAAAGCGCCTCAAGTTCGCCGGGGACCAGTTCGGCAGAGACGGCGACGTCGCCAAGGATCTGTTGCGCATCGTCGAACGCTTGCTGGACCTGGCATGAAACTGCGCTGCCCCTGCTGCCACGCCAGCAACAGCCTTGAAGCCTTCACCGCCGACGAATCCGGCCGCGAGCTGCTGGTTCTGCTCGCCGGCAGCGGCCCGCTGTTCAAGCCGCTGGTGGCCTACCTGGGCTGCTTTCGCCCGGCGTCGCGAGATTTAAGCCATGCCCGCGCCCTCAAGCTGGCGCGCGAGGTGCTTGAGCTGCCCGCCGACCGCAGCGCCCTGGCCACGGCCCTGACCGAGACCGTCGAAGCCATGCGCGCCAAGCGCGACCAGGGCGACGTGCGGCCGCTGAAGAACCATAATTACCTGAAACGCGTTGTTGAGTCCGTCGACGCCGGGGCGCATGCCGTGACAGAATATGTCGCAAACGACAACCCCGCCCCACGCGGCAAGCGGGCTTCGGCCATCGTGGCGCTCTCAGAGTGGGCGGGAAGCGGCTGGCTGGAGCGCGGCCTGGCTGAAGGGCTCTCGGCGCTGCTGACGCTGGGGCTTGACGGCACGCCCGCCGCCGATGTGATCTGCCGCACCGCCGATATCTGGCGGCTGGTGGCCCAGCGCCAGGGCTTGAAGATTGAAGAGATCGACGCGCCGCGCATCCGCAAGGGTTTTGAAAAGCTGCTGTCCCAGGGGCTCAAACGCTGGCCCGAACCCGCAGCGCTGATCGAGGCCCTGCCGCGCCGCCCCGACCGGCCAAAGCTCGACGAGCCGCCGCTCAGCGACGCAGAGCGCGAAGCCGGAAAACAGCGGCTGCGCGAGCTGCGCGAACAGCTTGCCAAGAAAGGAGAGTGAACAGCCTATGGACCTCGCCCAAGAAAAGCTCAACGGCATGCTCAAGGCCGCAGGCCTGCCGGTGCGCCCCAGCTACCGGCGCAGCGAGGTGTGTCTGATCCTGGGTGTCTCAGAGCGTACATTCTGGCGCATGGTCGCCGCCTACGATCAGGAGCTTGACGGCAGCCCCCGCCTGCCCTGGACGCTCGATAGCTACATGACGCGCGGCCACCACCGGGTACGCTACCAGGAGCTGGTTGATTTCCTCGCCCGCAACCGCACCATCACCCGCAAGTTCGACGACCCCAACCAGATGGACCTGCCTCTTTAGAATTATCTCACCCCTGACAAACCGCCCGCCGCCCGGCGGGCTTTTTCATACCCTGACCGTGACAGAATACGTCACACTGCAACGCCGCCGGGCCCGCCTGGCGGCTTTAAGGGTATCGACATGGGCCATTCCGAGACAGATCATTTCAATAATGCGGTGATGCGTACCATCCAGCATGAAGGCGGCTACGTCGACGACGCGCACGATCGCGGCGGCGCGACGAAGTACGGCATCAGCCGCCGCGCCTATCCCGACCTTGACATTGCCAATCTCTCGATGGCCCACGCTGTGGCCATCTACCGCGAAGACTACTGGGAGAAGCCCGGCATCTGGCGCATTAAGCACCCGGATCTGGCCGCGCGCCTGTTCGACCTGGGGGTCAACTGCGGGCCCGGGGCGGCTGTGCGCATGCTGCAGCGTGCCTGCAACCTGCTGCGCGCCGGGGGCTCTCTGGTTGTGGACGGCCTGCTTGGCCCCGTCACCGCCGCCGCCGTCAACGAGTACGATCACCCGCGCGCCCTGCTTGCTGCGCTTAAATACCAGGCCGCCGGGCACTACATATCCCTTGATCAGCCGCGCTTTCTGGCCGGCTGGCTGGGCCGTCTCGAAAGCTGAAAGGAGCACACCCTATGGCAACCGGAAAGAAAATCTATCTCTCCAAAACCTTCTGGACCAACGTCGTCGCACTGCTGGCGATGGTTTTACAGTCCTTTACAGGCTTTGTAATCGACCCTGAAACACAGGTTTCGCTCCTCGCCGCCATCAACGTGGCGTTGCGTCTGATGACCAAAGAGCCGGTGACCTGGGGGGATAAGACCGACCCGCACGTCGGCGCACAGGGCACGGACTAAGCGGCGGTGCTGGAGGCAATCGCAGGCATCGCGGCGGTCATCGTCGCGCTGCTGCACCACTACCAGGAATGGAAGGCGCGCCAGGATGAGCGGCGCGGAACCGAGGATGAGCAAGAGATACGCCGGGCTGTGGCTGAGAGGGACGCTGATCGCGTCAGCGCTCGTATTGACGAGCTGCGCCGCAAAGCCGCCCGAGAACATTTATCTGCGGGGCAGCAGCGAGACGATCGCCCTTGAGGCGACAGAGCCCGCCCCCTTTACCGGCTGGCTGCTCTCCGACGAGGCGCTGGTCGATCTGCTGGAGTGCTGCGGCGACCGGCTGCAAGAAGAATAGACGACATGGCTGACGATATCGACCGGGCGCAGAGGCACAACGAGCGCTACCAGGCCCAGGCGCTCGACGCCTGGCGCAACCGACAGAGCAGCGCCGCCGGGCGCACACACTGTATCGACTGCGAAGAGGAGATCCCGTTGAAACGCCGCCAGGCCAACCCCAATGCTGTGCGCTGCATCGACTGCCAGCGCGAGATCGAGGCGCACCGATGATTGAAAACTACGGCGCGGCGCGGTTCTGGTTCGACGTGGTCCAGCTGGGCGGGTTGATTGCGCTGGGGATCTTTTCCTGGTGGCGCGATCGCGAGAAGGTGACCTCAAAGCGTTTCAGGGCGGTTGAAGCGGCGGTGAATGACCGGGCCCCCAAAACACAGGTGGACGCCCTGAGAAAACGGCTCGACGCTGTGACGTCCCCAGCCGACTGCAGGGATCACCATAAACGAATCGATGAAATCATGGCGCTGCACGGCGACCGGATCCGCACCGTTGAAGGCGAAGTCAAGCACCTGCCCAACCACACAGACCTCGCTAAAGTCTACCGCCGCATCGACCAGATCCACGGCGACGTGCACGAGCTGGTGGGCGCGGTCAAGGGCCTGAACAACAACCTGCAACTGGTGCATGAGCACCTGCTGAACAACCGGGGGAACACATGAGCTTTGCCGATCTTGTCACTGCGGATATCCGGCTGGTGATTCTAAAGGCGCTGGCAGAAGACCAGGGCTACAGCGCAAACGAGTCCATCCTGCAAGAGATTCTAGGGCTTTTCGGGCACACCGTGACCCGTGACCGGGTGCGCACCGAGCTTGGCTGGCTCGAAGAGCAGGGGCTGGTGACCGTGGGCGATACCGCAGGCATCAAGGTTGCGCGCATCACCGGGCGCGGCATCGACGTCTCTACCGGCGCCGCCCGCGTCGACGGCATCAAGCGCCCCCGGCCGAGGGCGTAACCCATGGGCCGCACGCGCAAAAAGCGCCAGCAGTCGAGCATTGACCTTTTGCCAGACGATATCCGCGCCCAGCTCAACGAGCTGCTCGCCGATCGCCGCGTCACGCAGCTCGAAGCGGTGAGGCGCATCAACGCCATGCTCGAAGATTTGCGCACCCGCGCCGATCTGCCCGACGGGACGCCGGAGAGGCTGAGTAAAAGCGCAGTCAACCGCTACGCGCTTGAGATGGAGGAGATCGGCAAGGAGCTGCGCGAGTCGCGCGAAATCGCCGAAGTGTGGATCGGCAAGCTCGGAGCCGCGCCCCAGGGGCAGGTCGGCAGCCTGGTCAACGAGATCCTGCGCAGCCTCTCCTTCGACCTGACCCGCATGCTCAAGCGCGGCGGGGTCGACCCTGAGAACGCCCCGGCGGTGGTCGGCATGCTTAAAGACCTGGCGCTGACCACACAGCGTCTTGAACAGGCCGCAAACCTCAACGTCAAGCGCGAGGCAGAGATCCGCAGGCAGGCCGCCGAGGCCGCGGCCGACGTGACGGAGAAGACCCTGGCCAACCAGGGCATGAGCCGCGATTCGATCGAGGCGATCAAACGCGAGATTCTGGGGACTGCATGAGCGAGACGCCCGAAAGCATTTTGCTGCCCTACCAGCGGCGCTGGGTTGCCGATGAATCGCAGCTCAAAATCGCCGAGAAAAGCCGCCGGACCGGTCTGACCTGGGCCGAAGCGGCGGACGCGGTTCTCTCCGCAAGCGCGTCGAAAGCGGCAGGCGGCACCAATCATTTTTACGTCGGCTCCAATAAGGAGATGGCGATCGAGTTTATCGACGCCTGCGCCATGTGGGCAAAGGCGTTCAATCGGGCCGCCAGCGAGATCCAGGAAGAGATCCTCGAAGACGAGGACAAAGACATCCTCACCTACACCATCCGCTTTACCAGCGGGTTCAAGATTCAGGCGCTTTCCTCCAGGCCCTCGAACATGCGCGGCCGGCAGGGCAACGTCACCATCGACGAGGCCGCCTTCCACGAGCAGCTGGCCGAAGTGCTCAAAGCGGCGCTGGCGCTGACCATGTGGGGCGCAAAGGTGCGGCTGATCAGCACCCACAACGGCGTGGAGAACCTGTTCAACGAGATCATTCAGGACAGCCGCGCCGGTAAGAAACGCTACAGCGTGCACCGCATTACTCTCGACGACGCCTGCCGCGACGGTCTGTACAAGCGCATCTGCCAGGTGCGCGGCACCGACTGGAGCCAGGCGGCCGAAGACGAATGGAAAAACAACCTGCTGCGCGACACCGCCACCCGCGAAGACGCGCTGGAGGAATATTACTGCGTGCCCAAGAGCGGCGGCGGGGCCTACCTGTCGCGCGCGCTGATCGAGTCGCGCATGGGCGAAGCACCGGTCTTGCGTTTCGAGGGATCGGCCGAATTCAACGGCTGGCCGGAACATCTGCGCGAAGCCGAGATGCGCGACTGGTGCGAGAAAGAGCTGCTGCCGCACCTCACCGCCCTTGACCCGGGCGACCCGCACGCTTTCGGGGAAGACTTCGGGCGCTCTGGCGACCTGACGGTGATCGCCCCGATCGCCATCCGCCGCGACCTCTCGCGGTTTGTGCCGTTCCTGGTCGAGCTGCGCAACGTGCCGTTCAAGCAACAGGAGCAGGTGCTCAACTACATCGCCGACCGCCTGCCGCGACTGCAGGCCGGCGCACTCGATGCGCGCGGAAACGGGCAATACCTGGCCGAGCAGACCGCCTACCGCTACGGCGCGGGGCGCATCGAAGCGGTGATGCTCTCACAAGGCTGGTACCTGGAGAACATGCCAAAGCTCAAGGCGGCTTTCGAGGATGATCTGCTCTCGATCCCCCGCGACCGCGAGGTGCTCGATGACCTGCGGGCGCTGCAGGTAGTCAAAGGCATCCCGAGGCTTCCGGAGGGCAAGACCGGCGACAGCAAGAACCGCCACGGCGACGCCGCCATCGCCATTGCCATGGCGTACTACGCAAGCCTGATGGAGGCGGTAGAGATCGACTTTACCGCCGCCCCCGGATCGAACAGCGGCTGGAACGGCTCGGCCGACGAGGACGATAACAATGACGACCTGGCCGAGGCCATAGGAGGTGCATGGTGAGTGTCAAAAGCCTCGTGAAACGGCTGTTCGGCGCAGATGAAACCGACGCGCTCAAAGAGCAGCAGACCGACAACGAATCGCGCATCGGCATGCTCAAGCGCGAATTCGCCGAGCACCCCAGCAAGGGCCTGACCCCTGCCCGGCTCTACCGCATTCTCGAAGACGCCGAGCGCGGCGACATCAAGGCGCAGCACGAGCTGTTCGACGACATGGAGGAGAAAGACCCGCAGATCGCCGCAGACCTGGGTAAGCGCCGCCAGCTCGCCGCCGAAATGGAATGGCAGATCGTGGCACCCGACGGCGCAAACGCCCAGGAGAAAAAGGCGGCGGAATTCTGCGCCGATGTGTTCAGCGGCATTGAGGTCGAAGATCTGATTATCGAAATGGGCTCGGGCATCGGCCACGGCTGGGCCAACCTGGAGCTGCCCTGGTCGATCGACGGCGGCCGGCGCATTATCGAGCAGCCGATCTTTCGGCCGCATTCGTGGTTTCGCCTGCCGCTCGACAACCAGCAGGAGCTGCGCCTGCGCGACAACTCGGCAACCGGTGCGCCGCTGTGGCCACTGGGTTGGGTACAGCACCGCCACCGCGCCAAGGCGGGCTATGTGTCAAGGTCCGGCCTGCTCCGGGTGCTGGCCTGGCCCTACCTGTTTCAGAACTACGCACTGGGCGATCTGGCCGAGCTGCTCGAAATCTACGGTCTGCCCGCGCGCATCGGCACCTATCCGCGCAACGCCACCTCGAAAGAGAGGGCAACGCTGCTGCGGGCGGTCACAACGCTTGGCCACCGCGCCGCCGGCATCATCCCCGAAGGGATGCAGATCGAGTTCAAAGAGGCGGCAAACGGCAAGTCCGACCTGTTCGAGTCCATGATGCGTTGGTGCGAACGGGCCAAGGGCAAGGCGATTCTGGGCTCCACACTGACCAGCGGCACCGGCGAGGGCACCAATACCAACGCGCTGGGCAACGTGCACGAGCGCAGCCAGCAGAGCCTGCTGCGCTCCGACGCGCGCCAGTACGCCGGCACCATCTGCCGCGACATCCTGTGGCCGATGGCCGCGCTCAACTTCGGCATCGAAGACCGCCGCCGCGCGCCGAGGTTCTTTCTCGACCCCGGCGACACCGAGGATTTCAAGCTGCTCTCGGAGAGCCTGCCGGTGTTTGTCGACCTGGGCGCCAAGATCCCCTCCTGGTGGCTGCATGAAAAGACCCGCATCCCGCAGGCCGAAGAAGGAGAAGAGGTTTTGCAGCGAAGCGTCAAACCCGCCCCGCCCGAGTCTCTGACCGCGCTTGCGGCGCTTAAAGGGCAGAGTGAAGCCGATGACCCACAGGCGCAGCAGATCGCCCGGCTCGAGCGTGAAGCGCGCAAGCCGGTCGAAGACATGGTCGAGGTGATCCGCCGCAAGGTGGAGCAGGCGAGCTCTCTCGAGGAGCTGCGCGACTCGCTGATCGAGGCCTGGCCCGAGATGGACTCGGCCGCGCTGGCCGATGCGATGGCGCAGGCCCTGGCCGCTGCGGCCCTGGCCGGGCGTTACGAGATTCTGGAGGATCTCTAGGATGGCTGAATACGGCAGCCTGCCTTTTGCGGAGCAGATCGCGTTCTTCCGCCGCAAGTATCCGCAGCTCACGGCGGTTTGGACGGATGTGTATGCCGCAGAGCACAACCACGCCTTCATGGTGGCCGGCGCGGCCAAGGCGGACCTGCTGGCCGATCTGCGCGCAGCGGTGGATAAGGCGATCGCTGAAGGCACCACCCTGGAGGAGTTTCGCCGCGACTTTGACGAGATCGTCGAGCGACGCGGCTGGAGCTACACCGGAGGGCGCAACTGGCGCACCCGGGTGATCTTTGAAACGAACCTGCGGCAGAGCTATCACGCCGGGCGCGAAGCGCAGATGGCCGACCCGGAGCTGAGGCGCCGCAGGCCCTATGGCCTGTACCGCCACGGCGGCAGCGAAGACCCGCGCCCGGAGCATCTGGCCTGGGATGGGCTGGTGCTGCCGCTCGATGACCCCTGGTGGGACACCCACACCCCGCAGAACGGCTGGGGCTGCAAGTGCAAAAAGCGCATGATCAGCGAAGCCGACGCCCGGCGCATGGGGCTGGATGTGGCCCAGAGCGCCCCGCCGGTCGAGTGGGAGGAAAAGACCGTCGGCGTGCGCGGCCCAAGCCCGCGCACCGTCAAGGTGCCGCACGGCATCGATCCGGGCTTTGAATATCGGCCAGGAGAGAACCGGGCCGGATTTATCGACGAGAAGATCGCTGCGCTGCCGGCCGACATTGCCGCGCGGCTGCGTAGTGAGACCGACGGGCGGAGGCGGTAGTGGCCGGTGCGAAGTTCAACGTCGAAGTCAGCGGGATCGAGGAGGTCAAGGCGGCGCTGGAGAGACTGGAGCAAAAGGCGGGCAACCTCGCGCCGGTCTTTCGCGATATCGGCGGATACCTGCTGCTGGCCCACGACGAGAGGTTCAAGGAGCAGCAGAGCCCGGAAGGTGACCCCTGGGAGCCGCTGTCGCCGCAGTACAAAAAGCGCAAGAAGCGCAATAAAGGCAAGGTCCTGGTGCTCGATGATCTTTTGGCGGGCACGCTGCGCTACCAGGCCAGCGCGAAAGAGCTGGTGTTCGGCACCGACCGGATCTACGGCGCGACGCATCAGTTCGGGCGCGACGAAGCGAACATTCCGGAACGGCCCTTTCTGGGACTTTCGCGCGGCGATGAGACCGAGGTGCTGCGCCTGGTGGAGGAACACATGGCGCAGGCGCTGGAAGGCTGAACGCGAAATTTGCCCTGTAACGGCTTTAAAGGGTCGCGACCACCCCAACGTACGGGGAAGCAAAGATCGTTCAATACAGAGGATTTTAAAAAGGGTTTAAAAACGGTTCTGATTCAGACCACTGACCCGCAAAAGCAAAAGCGGCCCATGGAGGGACGAGGATGATCAAAAAACACCGCATTGCCATTGCCGCCTGCGTGTCCGAACTGACCGGCGGCGTGCCGACCGAAATCATGCTGGTGCCGGCTGGAGAGTTCCGCGCCAGAGATGGCCGCCCCGGTGACGTCGAAAGCTGGAAGGTCGACGCTGCGGCCGCCGCGCGGCTCATCGCCCAGGCCGAAGCCGCCCGGGGCGACTTTGTCATCGACTACGAACACCAGACCCTCAACGCCGAGAACAACGGCAAGCCCGCGCCTGCGGCCGGTTGGTTCAAGCGCCTCGAATGGCGCGAGGGCGATGGGCTCTACGCCACCGATGTGCGCTGGACCGAACGTGCCCGGGCGCTGATCGAGGCCGGCGAGTACCGCTATATCTCTCCCGTTTTCAGATACGACCGGCAAAGCGGCACCGTCACGCAGCTGCTGATGGCCGCTTTGACCAACTACCCGGCCCTGGACGGCCATAGTGACCTGGCGGCCCGGGCCGCCGCGAAGTTTTCAACCACAGAAGAGGAGCACACCATGAACCGAGAAGAGTTGATTGCGCTGTTGGGGCTTGCCGAAGACGCGAGCGACGAGCAGATCAAAAGCGCCATGACCGCACTCAAAGCCAAGGCGGATGCGGCCAAGGGCAAGGATGATGAGATTGCGGCGCTTAAAGCCGCCAAGCCCGACCCGGCCAAGTTCGTGCCGATGGAGATCTTCGAGTCGCTCAAGACCGAGGTGGCCGCGCTGAAAGCGCAGCAGACCAGCGGCGAAGTGACCGCCCTGGTGGACAAAGGTATCGCCGACGGCAAGCTGCTGCCCGCCCAGAAAGACTGGGCGAAAGAGCTGGGCAACAAAGATGTCGCGGCGCTTAAGGGGTATCTCGAGAAGACCCCTGCGATCGCAGCACTTAAGGGCGGCACCCAGACCGGGGGCAAAGCTCCCGAGGGCGGCGATGCAGACAGCCTGACCGAAGAAGAGCTGGCCGTGTGCCGCAACCTGGGTATCAGCGCCGAGGACTACCGCAAAGCCAACCCGGCGGAATAACCGCCACAATCTTTTCCCAAGGATAGAGGAGAAACCTTATGGCTCTGACCGCCGAACGAGACACCGCCCGCCGCAGCGGCGACCAGCTTACGCTCAAGGCCGCTGCCGCCAAAATCTTTTTCGCAGGCGCTATGGTCGCCCGCGACGCCAACGGCCGCGCCACCCCCGGAGCTGCCGCCACCACGCTGCTCGGCGTGGGGCGCTGCGCCGAGACGGTCGACAACAGCGCAGGCGCAGACGACGCGGCCGATGTGCGCATCGAGCGCGGCATTTTCCGCTTCGCCAACAGCAGCACCGACCCCGTTGCTACTGCCGACATCGGCACCGACTGCTACATCGCGGACGACGAGACGGTCGCCAAGACCGATGGCACCGGCACGCTGTCTGTGGCCGGCAAGGTTTTCGACGTCGACGCCCAGGGCGTCTGGGTCGATCTTCGATAATCAACCATTTAAGTCGAGATAAAGGAGCTTTCACATGATCATCAACAGCGGCAATCTTTCTATTCTGTTCCGCGCCTTCAACGCCGCCTTCCAGCGCGGCTTCGGCGGCGTCGCGCCCATGTGGAACAAGGTGGCCACCCGCGTGCCGTCGACCACCGGCGCGGAGGATTACGGCTGGCTGGGCGATATCCCCGGCATGCGCGAATGGGTCGGCGACCGGCACATTCACAACCTGCAGCAGCACGATTACAGCATCAAGAACAAGAAGTTCGAGCTGACCGTGGGCGTGCCGCGCGAAAAGGTCGAAGACGACCAGTACGGCGTGTATTCGCCGATGATGGAGATGCTCGGCCAGTCAGCCGGAGAGCACCCCGATCAGCTGGTGTTTGACCTGCTGGCGTCCGGCTTCGCCACCGAATGCTACGACGGCCAGTATTTCTTCGACACCGATCACCCGGTGATCCAGGCCGACGGCAGCACCGCCAGCGTGAGCAACGTGCAGGCCGGTGCCGAGAACCCCTGGTTTCTGCTCGACACCCGCCGGCCCTTGAAGCCGCTGATTCTGCAGATGCGCAAGGAGCCGCAGTTCGTCAACAAGGACAAGCCTGAAGACGACAACGTGTTTAACCGCAACGAGCTGATCTACGGCGTCGATGACCGCAAGAACGTGGGCTTCGGCTTCTGGCAGATGGCGTTTGGCAGCAAAGCGGTTCTCAGTGCCGCGAATTTCGAAGCCGCCTACGACGCCCTGAGCGCCTTCAAGGGCGACCACGGCAAGCCCCTGGGCGTCAAGCCCAACCTTCTGGTGGTGGGCTCGAGCAACGCCAGTGCGGCGCGCAAGATCCTGCAAGCTCAGCTGATCAACGGCGGCGACAGCAACATCAACTTCAACCGCGTCGAGCTGCTCGAAGTGCCCTGGCTGGACTAAGGCGCTGACGTCAACCTGAGATAAGGGGCGCGGGCCGCGTGCCCGCTCCCCTTTTGCCGGAGGTTTTTATGATTCGCATTACTGCCAGGCGCGACGGTTTCCGCCGCTGCGGCGTCGCCCACAGCAAGCAGCCGACCGAATACGCCGATGATCACTTCAGCGAGAAAGAGCTGGAGGTGCTTTTCAACGAGCCGATGCTCGAAGTTGAGGCCGGGGTCGAGGGTGGCAAGGCCAAGGGCGGCAAGAAGGCCGGCGGGGCAAAGAAGGAGTAACCGATGTATTGCACCCAGGCACAGATGATAGAGAGATTCGGCGAGCAGCTGCTGGTGCAGCTCACCGACCGCGACGGCGCGGGGATTATCGATTCCGCCGTGATCGACGCGGCGATTGCGGACGCTTCGGCTGAAATCGATATGTATCTGGCGCCGCGCTACGAGCTGCCGCTTTCCACCGTGCCGCTGACTCTGACGCGCCTGGCGTGCATTCTGGCCCGCGACGTGCTGGCCACCGATTCCGACACACACGACGAGCGCTGGAGCAAGCAGGCCGATGAGGCCCGCAGGCTGCTGCGCGAGATCGCCGGCGGCAAGGTCAGCCTTGGCGTGGACGATCAGGCGCAGGAGGCTGCAGGTGACGACACCTACGCTGCCGAGTTCAAGCCGGGGCGCTCGGTTTTTGACGGCGGAGGCTATTAAGTGACGACTCCCAACCAGCTGCAGCGCGCCGCCGTGGCGCACCTGAAAACAGCCCTGCCCGGTCTTCGCACTTGCGACCTGTACGCGGGGGAGTTCTCCGGCGGGGAGCTGTCGCGGGGCAGCCTGGCGGCGCCTGCGGTGCTGGTGGCCTGCCTGGGTGCGACCCGGGGCAGCGAGCACGGCAACGGCGAATACGACTTTCTGTGCCGCTACAGCGCTTACTGCCTGACGCGGCACGCGGGAGGCCGCAACGAGCGCGGCATGGATGCGCTGGAGCTGGCCGAAGGTGTGCTGGCCGAGGTGGAGGGGGCGCGCTTCGGGCAGACCGGCTGCAGCGCGGCCAGCGTGACCCGACTCGACAACCTGTACGGGGCCGAGTTCGACAAGGCGGGCGTTGCGCTGTGGGCTGTGACCTGGGAACAGCGGGTGCGCCTGGGGGCCGATATCTGGGCCGGAGAAGGCGTGCTGCCCTCCGAGCTCTACGTCGGCTTTGCACCGGAAATCGGCGAGCCCCACGAGGACGACTATATCAAGCTGGGAGGCAGCGACTGATGAACGAGCCGCTGAACTACCGCGTCAGTGAGCTGGAGCGCATGGTTGCCAACCTGTTGCGCGTCGGCACGGTGGCTGAACTCGACGCACCCGCCGCAAAAGTGCGGGTCAAATCGGGCAACCTGCTGACCACCTGGCTTCCCTGGCTGACTCGCCGCGCAAGCAACGACCGCGACTGGTGGGCACCCGAGGTCGGCGAACAAGTTCTGCTGCTGGCCCCCTGCGGCGACCTGGCCCAAGGCCTGGTGCTCCCGGCGATTTACCAGGCAGCGCACCCGGCCAATGGTGACCGCGAAACGGTGCGCCGCATTGACTTTGCTGACGGCGGCTTTGTGCAGTACGACCGCGCCGCCGGCCAGTTGCACATCAACACCGCCGGTCAGACCTTGATTGACGTCGGCGGCAATGCCGACATCAACGTCGCGGGAAAGACGACGCTGATCAGCAAGAACAAGGTCGACATCGATGGTGGCAGCGGCCAGCTCAAGGGGGCGGTCCAGGGCGATTGTATCTGCGCCTTTACCGGCAAGCCGCACCCTCACATCAGCGCAACAGTTCAGGAGAGTTTCTGATGGGGCTGACCAAGCAGAGCATGGCCGACTTTGTCGAGGCGCGGATGGCTGCCGTACCGGCTCACCAAAGCAACGACGGTGGCGCTGTTGCCGCGTACCGGCGCAAGGTGCTGGAGGCGCTGTGCCAGGGGATTATTGACGAGATTCAGGCAAACGCTGTGGTTGAGACCACCGGCGGTGCGCCGGATGGTGAGCATACAGGCAAAGTCTACTAAAGGAGAAGGATCATGCCAGAACAGCAGAGCTATATCGCGAAGAGGAATGTTTCCATGGCCGATGGGTCGCAGGTGGCGCAGGGCCAGACCGTTAAGCTCAACCCACGCCAAGCCAAATATCTGGTGCTGGCAGGGAAGATCGAGCCGGTCAAAGTGGAAGCCAAACCCAGAACCAGCAAGGAGAAATAAGCCATGCCATCGTTTTTACACGGGGTTGAGGTTGTAGAAATTGACTACGGCCCGCGCCCGATTCAAACCGTTCGCAGTAGCGTTATCGGCCTGATCGGTACCGCCCCCGACGCCGACGCCGCGAAGTTTCCGCTGAACACCCCGGTGATGATTGCCGGAAATCGCCTTGAAGCCGCTGCCCTCGATACGGTCGGTGCCGGCAACGGAACCCTGCCCGACGCTATTGACGGCATCTTTGACCAGGCTGGGGCGGTTGTTGTTGTGGTACGGGTCGACGAGGGGCTGGACCTTGCCGCGACGATCAGTAACGTGACTGGTGGCGTTGATGTGGAAACCGGCGCCTACACCGGCGTTCACGCCTTTTTGGCCGCCGAGAGCGTCCTTGGCTTTGCTCCGCGCATCTTGTGCGCGCCAGGCTTTACCAGTCATCGCCCGGAAGACCCGGTCACGTCGGGGCAGTTTCTGGCCAACCCGGTGGTGGCGGAGCTGCTGGGCATTGCCGACCGATTGCGCGCCGTGATTATTGCCGACGGCCCCGACACCAACGACGCCGATGCCATCACCTATGCGGCGGATTTCGGCAGTCGCCGCGTCTATCTGGTTGACCCCGGCGTCAAGGTGTTTGCTGATGGCGAGGTGGCGATTGAGCCTGCCAGCGCCCGGGTGGCCGGAATGATCGCCAAATCGGACGCCGAGCGCGGCTTCTGGTGGAGCCCCTCCAACCGCGAAATGTACGGCATTGTCGGCACCACCCGCCCGATCGACTTTACCCTGGGCGACGCCGATGCCCGCGCCAACCTGCTTAACGAGCAGAACATCGCGACGATCATCCGACAGGACGGCTACCGACTGTGGGGCAACCGCACCCTGTCGAGCGACCCCAAGTGGGCCTTTATCAACGTGGTGCGCACCGCCGACATGATCAACGAGAGCCTGCTGCGCGCCCACCTGTGGGCCGTTGACCGCAACATCACCAAGACCTACCTGGAGGATGTGGTCGAAGGGGTCAACAACTACCTGAGCTACCTGACCACCCTGGGCGCGATTCTGGGTGGCAAGTGCTGGGCCGACAGTGAACTGAACACGCCGTCGAACCTGGCGGCAGGCAAGGTGTTCTTTGACTTCGACTTTACCCCACCGGCCCCGGCCGAGCGGGTGACCTTCCGCAGCCGCATGGTCAATGACTATTTCGAGCAGATTGTCTAAGGAGATAAAAAACGATGCTGAGCCATATTCTACGCAATTTCAGCCTGTTCGTTGACGGTCGTGGTTATGCCGGAGACGTCGAGGAGCTCACCCCACCCAAGCTGACCATGCTGACCGAGGAATTTCGCGGCGGCGGCATGGACGCCCCTGTGGATGTCGAGATGGGCATGGAAAAAATGGAGTGCGAGTTCACCCTGACCAAGTACGACCGCGAGGTGATCAAGCTGTTCGGGCTGGCCCCCGGCAACACCACGCCTTTGACCCTGCGTGGCTCCGCCGAAAGCGAAGACGGCGACAATGTGCCGGTGGTGATCAACCTGGTCGGCAAGATCCGCGAACTGGAGCACGGCAGCTGGAAGGCAGGTGAAAAGGCCACCCTGAAGGCCGTTGTCTCCCTGCGCGCCTACAAATACACGCAGGCCGGCGAAGTGCTGCACGATATCGACATTATGGCCATGCGCCGGGTGATCGGCGGCGTTGATCAGATGGCCGCAACCCGCGCCAACCTTGGCATCTAACAAAGAGGGGTCCCGGCGATCCGGGCGCCCTTAGGAGAACTATCATGGAAACGGTGAAATTAAAGCACCCGGTCACCATCGGTGGTGAGGAAATCCTGGAGCTGAACCTGCGCAGACCCCGGGTCCGCGACCAGCTGGCCGCCGAAAAGGGGGGCGCCAACAACGCAGAAAAAGAAGTGCGGCTGTTCGCCAACCTGTGCGAAGTCGCCCCGGCAGTCATTGAGGAGCTGGATCTGGCCGACTACCGCGCCATCCAGGAAGTGTACAGCGGTTTTTTGTCCTGACCCCGGCCAGCGCCCGACGCGCGGTGCTGGCATTGAACAGCGCCACGCGCTGGGGGCTTGATGAGCTGCTGGATTTAACCGCAGAGGAGCTGCTCGCCTGGTTGGGCGAGGCGAAGGATTTTTACCGGAAGAAGTAGGCCGCGCAGCGGATCAGGGCCCGCACGGCAGGGAAAACAAAAACAGCAATAAAGGCGGCGGCAAGCCCGTTGGTCAGCGGCGTAGCACCACGCACCTCAACCCCGTGCAGCAACCAAAGGACGATGGCAATGGTAGCAAACAAGGCGCACAGCGATGAGTAAAAGCCTGGCGATTGGTTTAACGATCGGCGCGACACTGGGCTCCTCCTATTCGGCAGCGATGGGCGGGGCTTATCGCTCGCTTGAGCAGATCAGTGCCGCGATTGATGGGCTGAACGGCACCAAGCTGGAAATTGCCGAGTTTAAAAAATTATCAAAAGACGCCCAAGGCAACAGCGCCCGCCTGCGTGAGCTGGCGGCGTCGTTGCAGCGCGCCGGGGTGGACGTGCGGGATCTGGATACCTCCAGCCGCAGGCTTAATTCTACCCTGCTCAACTTGAAAAAGCAATCGAGCGTGCGCATCAAGATCGACGCCAACCGTCAAGCGCTGGGCGAGGCGCGCTCTTCGCTGGTGGGCATTGCCGCGTCCATGTATTCCATCGGCAAGCTGGTCAGTGCGCGCGGCGACGTCTTGAAGGCACAGGGCGAAATTGCCTCACTGGGGATTGATGATTCCGGGATCGACAGCATCACCCGTGTTGGCGAGGCGTTTTCCAATGCCTGGGCGGGCACCAGTGTCAGCGACTTTGTCCGCGCCAGCTACGACGTTAAGAGCGGTATTTCAAGCCTGGGCGATGTGGCGGTAGGGGAGTTCACCCGTATCGCGGCGTTAACCGCAGCAGCAACCAAAAGCACCACGGCGGAAATGACCAACCTGTTCGCCAAGGGCTACGGCATTTATCGCGATCAGTTCAACAGTTTTGGCGAGCAGGTGATCACCGGCTGGCAGTCGCTGTCGGCGGAAGAGCGCGACATTGAGTTCGGTAAATACTTTTCAGCCGGGATCTCTGCCAGCGTCCAGGCCTTTCGGACCGACGGCGCACAGATGAGCCAGGCGCTCTCAAGCCTGGGAGCGACCGCGACCACCGCAGGCTATGCGTTTTCCGAGCAACTGGCGGTGCTGGGTGAGTTACAGCGCACCATGAGCGGCAGTGAGGCGGCAACCAAATTCAACGCGTTTCTGGCCTCGGCCAGTGGCGCCGGGGAAAAGCTCGGCCTTGATTTTGTTAACGAGCAGACCGGCATGCTCAAGTCGGTGCCTGAAATCCTCGACCAAATCAACGACGCCTACGGTGGCGTGATGGACCAGGCCGCCAAGGATGACCTGCGCGCGGCTTTTGGCACCAAGGAAGCCACGGAGCTGGTTGATTTGCTCCTGGCTCGGCGCGGCGCCTTGCGTGACGGCGCGGCAGAAATTGAAAAGTCACTGACCGGTGGTCTGGAAAAGACCGAAGAAATGGCCAAGCGCATGCAGCGCGGCCGGGGCTTTGAGTTACTGGGCCAGCAGATGCAGAATCTGTCAGCGACCGTCGGCACAACTCTCTATCCGGCAGCGGAGGCGGTGGCCGGTGCGATCGGCAAGGTCGCGCTCGGTCTGCAGTGGCTTAGCGAGAAATTCCCCCGCACCACCGGTACAACGGTGGGGCTGGTGGTTGGGCTTATCGGGGTGCTGGCCGCCGCCAAGGCGCTAACCGTCGGGGTTTTATGGCTTAAGGGCGGCTGGCTTGGTATGCAGGCCGCTTACTACGCCACGCTGGCGGCGTCCCCCAAGGTCGCTCTGGCAATGGCCTGGGTGGGAAAGTCGCTGCATTTTGCGACCCTGAAAACCTGGGGCCTGGCTGCCGCTCAAAAGGCCTGGGCGATTGGCAGCGCGATAGTCACCACAGCGACTACCGCTATTGCCACCGGCTTTCGGGTGATGGGGTTGGCGGTGATGAGCAACCCCATCGGCCTGGCAATAGCCGGTATTGCCCTGGCTGCGGGCCTGGTGATTGCGTATTGGGAGCCGATCAAGGGCTTTTTTAGCGGTCTTTGGGACGGCATTAAATCCCTGTTTAAAGATGGCGTCGGTTTTTTGATCAGCATCTGGGAAAAGTCGCCCCTGGGGCTGCTTTTTAAGGCAGGCGAAAAACTGACCGGGTTTGTTGGTGACCTGTTCGGCGGCAAAAAAGACGACCAGGAGCCAGAATCAAGCGCCGAGCCGGAAAAAGAAAAGCGCCGTTTTTTCGGGCGCACTCGCAAAGCCGCTGCCACCGTCGCCCTGGGCGCAAACCTCGCCGCTCCGGTCGCTGCTGCACCACCAGAAGTCCACGAAACCCAAGGCTTTGCCAGCGTCAGTCCCGTTGTTCAGCCGGTCGAGCTGCCCGAAACCCAAGGCTTTGCCAGCGTCAGTCCCGTTGTTCAGCCGGTCGAGCTGCCCGAAACCCAAGGCTTTGCCAGCGTCAGTCCCGTTGTTCAGCCGGTCGAGCTGCCCGAAACCCAAGGTCTGGCCATGGTTGACGCTCGGGGCGGGAGACACGAACAGCAGCAGTCCGCTGCCGACGCCAGGCTTGCAGCGACTATTGCCCCAACAACTCAGGCGCGGGAACAGGTGATCAACCACAACGAGCGCTACGAGATCGTCATCAACGCCACCCCCGGCATGGACGCTAAAGAGATCGCCGCCGAGGTTGAGCGCCAACTTAAAGAGCGGGAGCGCAGCCAGGCGGCACGTCAGCGGGGGGCGCTCTATGACTGAGATCATGATGGCCCTGGGGGATTATCGCTTTGCTCTGCCGTCAGCCGCTTATCAACAGTTGCGCCGCAGCGCCGAATACCGCTGGCCACAACAGCAGCGGATCGGTCGCGCCCCGGCCACGCAGTTTGTCGGGGTCGGAACCGAAAGCCTTGATCTTGATGGCATTATCCATCCGCACTTTGCCGGAGGCCTGAACCAGCTTGACCGTATGCGCAACCTGGCAGGCCAGGGCACTGCGCTGATGCTCAGCGACGGCCGCGGCAAAATCTGGGGGCTGTGGTGCATCGAGCGCATCGAAGAAACCCAGACCCTATTTGCCCGCAATGGCGACCCGTACAAAATCGAATTTCGCCTGCGCTTGCTACGCTACGGGGAGGACCAGCCATGAGCGCCACCAGATACCGCACCCGCGACGGCGATATGCTCGACGATATCTGCCACCGCCATTATGGCCGCAGTGGCAAGGTCGTTGAGCTGGTACTCGAAGCTAACCGCCATCTGGCCGCTATCGGCCCGGTGTACCAGGCAGGGCTGGTGATCAGATTGCCCGAGATCCCCGCCGCCACCACCACCAAGATCATCAGACTGTGGGACTGATATGACCCCTGATTTCCGCATCGAAGCCGACAACCAGGACATCACCGCGATCATCCGTGAGCGTTTTTTAGAACTGCGTCTGCGCGATGAGGCGGGGCTGGAAAGCGACTCCTGCGAAATCCGCCTCGATGATCGCGCCCCCCATATCGCGTTGCCCCGCACCGGTGCGGTGTTGGAGGTCGCTTTAGGCTACCGCGAAACCGGCCTGGTCGCCATGGGCCGCTGGGTTGTCGACGAGGTGTCTATTTCCGGGCCACCGGATACCCTGATTATCCGCGCCCGCGCCGCCGATCTGGGCCAGGCGCTCCGCGCCCCGCAAGAGCGTAGCTGGCCGCTAAATACCACCATCGGCGACCTGGTCACGACCATCGCCGGGGAGCATGGTTTTATTCCCTCGATTGCGGACGAGCTGGCCGGCATCACCCTGCCGCACATCGACCAGACCGAGAGCGACCTGCACCTGCTGACCCGCCTGGCCAGAGAATACGACGCCGTGGCCAAGGCCGCCGGTGGGCGCTTGCTGTTTGTGCCCCGCGCCCAAGCCCGTAGCGCCGCCGGGGAACCGCTGGCACATATCACCTGGACCCGCGAATCATTAACCGATTACGAGGTCACCATGGCCGAGCGCGGCAAATATGCCGCTGTCACCACCTACTGGCATGATCAGGGCAGCGCCGAGCGCACTCCGGTGACTGTCGGCGAGGGTGAGCCGGTGCTGACCGTGCGCCGCGCCTATCCCGATGCTGCTGCCGCCACCGCCGCCGCCCAGAGCCGCCTGGCGGCTACCCTGCGCGGGGCCGCCGTGCTGCGCGCCAGCGGCCCCGGCGCTGCCAACCTGCTGGCCGAAGCGCGCCTGACGATAACCGATGGGCGCGAGGGGCTAGCGGGCGAGTGGAGCCTGATCAGCGTTGACCACACCCTGAATGACGGCGGCTATCGTTGCAGCATCGAAGCCGAGACCCCGGAGGCATTATGAGAGGCATCAACGCCGACACCGGCAAGGCCATCGACGGGCTTGACCATCTGCGCCAGAGTATCCGCGATATTCTCACCACGCCGCTGGGCAGCCGTGTGATGCGCCGCGATTACGGCAGCCGCCTGCTGCGCCTGGTCGACCGCCCGACGACTCAGGGGCTGATGGTCGAGCTCTACGCCGCCACCGCCGAAGCCCTGGCCAGGTGGGAGCCGCGCTTTGCTCTGGATGAGGTGCGCTACGACACCATCGGCGCCGGTGGCCACATCAGCCTGACGATCAGCGGCCGCTATCGCCCGACCGGCAAACCCGTGACCCTGGAAGGGATTATTTTATGAGTGAGACTGTCGGCACCCCGATCGATTTGACCCTGCTGCCCGCCCCACAGGTAGTCGAGCCCCTTGATTTTGAGCAGATTCTTGCCGCCATGCTGGCCGATCTGCGCAGCCGTGACCCGCAGTTTGACGCCCTGGTCGAGAGCGACCCGGCCTACAAGATTCTGGAGGTCGCTGCCTACCGGGAACTGCTGTTGCGCCAGCGCGTCAATGACGCCGCGCGGTCGGTGATGCTGGCCTATGCCGAGAGCAGCGATCTTGATCAGCTCGCCGCCCTTTATGGTGTGCAGCGCCTGGTGGTCGACCCCGGTGACCCCGCCGCCGTGCCGCCGGTTGCCCCCACCTATGAGAGCGATACTGCTCTGCGCCGGCGGGTGCAGCTGGCACCGGAGAGTTGGACCAGCGCCGGCAGCCGGGGAGCTTATCAATACCACGGCATGACCGCTGACCCGCAGGTCAAGGATGTCGGTGTTTATTCGCCATCTCCCGGAGAGGTATTGGTTACCGTATTGAGCACTGTCGGTGGCGGAACTGCAAGCGACTCCCTGCTGGCCGCAGTTGACGCTGCCCTGTCCGCCGAGACGGTGCGCCCTTTGTGCGACGGGGTTACGGTGCAGACAGCCCAGATTGTTAACTACACAATTCAAGCAGCCCTGACCCTCCATCAGGGGCCGGACGCCGAGACGGTGCGTCAGGAGGCCCTGGCCGCAGCGCAAAACTACGCGACCCAGACACACCGCCTGGGTCGCGACGTGACCCTGTCCGGCGTTTATGCGGCCCTCCACCAGCCTGGTGTGCAGCGCGTGCGGCTGATCTCTCCTTTGGCCGATCTGGTGATATCTCCGCAGCAAGCGGCCTGGTGTACCGATATCATCGTGGTCGTGGAGGGTCGTGGTGAGTAATACGCTGCTACCACCCAACACCACCGCTGCCGAGCGCGCCCTTGAGGCGGCCACGGCCCGGACTACAGAGATACCGGTTCCGGTGGGCGACCTCTGGAACCCACAAACTTGTCCTGCTGATGCGCTGCCCTGGCTGGCCTGGGCGCTGTCGGTCGATGTCTGGGACAGCAATTGGAGCGTTGATGTTAAGCGCTCAGTGATTGCCGAAAGCATTGCTATCCACCGCCGCAAAGGGACGGTCTGGGCGGTACGCGAAGCCCTGCGCAGTGCCGGTTATGCCGAAGCCACGGTCAGTGAGGGCCTGCCCCAACTGACCCACGACGGCACCCAGCTCTACAGCGGCGAGGAAACCTATTTTGGCGGCAGCCGCTGGGCGCTCTTTGATGTGCTGGTCGATCTTGGTGAATACGAAGGGGTTGATGCCGGTGCCCGCTCACGCATGGCGGCCCTGATCGATATGGCCAAGCCGGTGAGTCGCCATCTGCGCGAAGTGAGGTTTTCGGCCGAGCTAGCCGATGAGCTGCCACAGGGTGAAGCTACCACCACGACGGTTAGCCCGGCCCTTGAAGAAGAGGCCCACTTCGGCCTGACCTATGGCGGCCAGATTCAGCATGACCAGGCGCGGCTTATCGAGGGGTTTGATCCGGTTGGCTTTGATGGCACCTGGCGCTACGACGCAGAGCAGGGCTACAGCGGCCAGAGCAAATACAGCCTCTGGGATGTGACTGGATCTCTGCACGACAACGAGCGCAGCGCTTTTGAGCTGGGCGCGCTAGAACTTGCCGCCGCCGACAGCTGGAGCAAGGGAGCCCCCCTGGCCGATGGCCTCAGCGTGTATGACGGGTCGGGGCGTTACGGCACCCCGGGTACTACGCCGCAAGACGTGATGGCCATCACCTTGACTCGCCAGGTGCGCCACAATGGCCGCCACCACCACAATGGATTACGGCACCACGCCGCCAGCAATACCGAACACCTATCAGCATAAGGAGCAATAGCCATGGAGTTAAAAGATAGCGCCGCTGCCCCGGTCGGCACCCTGCGAGTGCAGGTTTTCCGCGATGGCAGACTGATTGACGAGTTTGAGGATAAAAACCTGATCGTCAATGGAGCCAGAGACGCCCACGCGCGATTGATTGGCGGTGATGGTGGCGGGAAAATTATTACCAAGATAGGCTTTGGCACGGGCTCCACAGTAGCAAGCCCCAACGACACCGGCCTCTCTGGCGCCTACGAGAAAAACATCGGGGCAAGAACCTATCCGGCCACTGGCCAGGTGCGCTTTGCCTGGACGCTGGCGACATCTGAGGCCAACGGCAAGGCGATCCGCGAGTTTGGCCTGATCTGTTCCGACGGGACGCTCTATTCACGCAAGGTGCGCGGCGTCATCGAAAAAGAGTCGGATATCAGCCTGTCGGG
This sequence comes from Geoalkalibacter subterraneus, assembly GCF_000827125.1. Classification (NCBI taxonomy): domain Bacteria; kingdom Pseudomonadati; phylum Thermodesulfobacteriota; class Desulfuromonadia; order Desulfuromonadales; family Geoalkalibacteraceae; genus Geoalkalibacter; species Geoalkalibacter subterraneus. The sequence continues at coordinate 3,403,781 of NZ_CP010311.1, read as the reverse complement.
AACCTGGACTATCAGCTTTTAATTGATCACTAACCGCCACGGAAAGGAAAAACACAATGGCAAACCTTGCAGAACAAAATACTTGGGAGCCTGGCATTTACCAGATAGAGACCACCGATCCGGTTGTCGGCGGCCCCAACGGCATCAGCAACGTGCAGGGGAAACAGCTCGGCAACCGCACGCGGTACTTAAAAGACAGGGTCGATGAGCTGCAAGCCCTCGCCGAAGGGGTTGACACTGAAGCACAAAACGCCATCGTCGCCGCCATTGCGCAGGCCCTCTCTATTTCCGGCGTCAACGCGCAGAGCATCGAGCACCTGCGCAAGCGGGCGCTGGCGCAAGGGACGGTGGTTCTCAAGAACAAGTGGGTCATCTCGGGGATGGTGCTGACCAAGGCCGACATCCGCGCTCTGCACCTCTCGGCCACCGGCACCGTCGGCTCCGGGGTCAGCCGCGCCTGGTCGGACGGCGCCGTGCGCACCCTCGTCGACGACGACTATCACGTGAGTGTGCCGACCAACCCCGGCACGGCGACCAAGACGTACTTCGCCTACCTCGTCTTTGATGGGGGAATTTATCGCGTCAATGTCGGCGAGACGGTCCCCGACACCGGCCTGCTCCTCTACGAGCTCAGCATCCCCGCAGGGGACACCACCAACAACCTGGCGGCCGTTACCCTGACCGACCGTCGCACCGTCCAGGACTACAACGGCTGGGTTATCGGCACCGTGCAGGATGTCTATGTGCCGCTGCCGGCACCGATGCCGAACGCCCCCGACTACGCCGTCGATCTCATGGTGGAGTCGGCCACCGATCCGGGGGCTGTGGGGCAACTGGAGATCGCAGAGCGGCAGCAGAACGGATTCCGGATCAGAATTCGTGGTGGCGCGGACAATGTCCGCGTGCGCTGGACTCTGCTCAACCCCGCAGGATAAGGAGATATCATCGTGCAAATCACCATCATGACCCAAGGAAATCACGCCCCGGTCGCCCTTGAGGGCGGCACCCTCATCATCGGCGACTATGCCATCGATATCCCCGCACGCCAAAGCGACGTGGAGGTTACCATCGATCTTTCCCTGTGCGACAAGGGGTGCGTCGTCGAAGGCCAGGGGGCCGGGTGGTATGTCGCCAACGTCATGCTGCCTCCGGCGCGCCTTGTCGAGGTCAAAACCGGCGAAAACGACCCCGAAACCGGAGAGCCCGTCACCACGTTGGAGCGCGCCCCCGTCGATTATCACCTGATCCGTATCAACCTGTGGGCGCTCCCTGCCGCCCCCGCAACTGAAGGAGAATAGACCGCCATGAGTATGATCATCAGCATTAAGGACTCCCTGCGCCAATCCGTCGAAGCCGCCACCGGCGGCCAGGTCACCGTCATGTATGACGACAAGGGGTACCCGAGCCACATGTGTCGTATCCCCATGTTCACCCTCGACACCATCGACCCCTCCTGGGCCGCTGTGCCACACCCGGCCTTTATCGTCAACGGAACGACTAAGAGCGAGATCTGGGTCGGGCAGTATCCGGCCGTCATTCACGACAGCCGCGCCCTGTCGCTCCCCGGCCGCGATCCAGCGGCGAGCATCGATTTTGATACGGCGGACGCGCGCTGCAGCATCAAGGGGGCCGGCTGGCATCTGATGACCAATGCTGAATGGGCCGCCATTGCCCTGCTCACCCACAAGCAGTTCGGGCCTGACACAATACGTGGCAACACCAACTATGGGCGCGACTACGTCGCCACCTTTGAAACCGCCCCCCGGCAGGACGGCGCCAACCCCGGTCTCGCCTCCGGTACTGCCCGCACCCTGACCGGCGCAGGCCCCGCATCGTGGCGGCACAACGGCGAGCCAAGCGGCATCGCCGACCTGGTCGGAAACGTATGGGAGTGGCAGCGCGGCATGCGTTTGGTGGACGGCGAGATTCAGGTGATCGCCGACAACAACGCTGCCGACAACACCCTGAGCACTGCTGCAGGGTCGAGCGCCTGGCAGGCGATCCTGGAAGACGGCACCCTAGTGGCGCCGGGGACGGCCAACACCCTGAAATACAACTCCGACAGCGGCGTCAAGCTCGCCAAGGTGGTTACAGCTACGGCAAGCGTAAATACGCAATACAAGGACGTTCTTGCTGCTGCCGGGACGGCGGCCCCCGATCTCACCAAGGCCCTCGGCCTCTTCCCCCACGCCACCGACATGGCGCGGGGCAACCTCTACGTCAACAACGCTGGTGAGCGTCTGCCGCTCCGTGGCGGCAGCTGGCACAATGGTGCGCTTGCCGGGTCTTTCGCCCTGAACCTGAGCTATGAGCGTTCGCTCGCGCTCACGCTCCTCGGGTTCCGCCCCGCTTTCGTTCTGTAATCTGTTTTCTGTGTTCTGGTGGGGCGGGCGATAGCCCGCCTTGCCCTTTTTGATGAGGGTTTTTGTGGACGACTTGAAGATCCGGCGTAAGTGCGAAGACATGATCACCTACGGGTATGGGGCGCTTCGGCAGTTTCCTAAGGCCGAGCGGCACGTGCTGTCGCAGGAAATCCGTCAGAGTATGTGGAGCCTTTTGCGCCTGATCATTATCTGCAATCGTCGCTACTACAAAAAGACCACCATGCAGGACCTCGACGCCGAACTCGACCTGCTGCGCTCGCAGGTGAGGGTGGCAATGCAGCTTGAATATCTCCCGTTCAAGAAGTACGAGGTCTGGAGCCGCCTGCTCGACGAAGTCGGCCGCATGGTGGGAGGTTGGTTTAAAAGCACCAACAGGGGCGCGGGTAAACATGAGGCGTGAGCGTCTGCCGATCCGTGGCGGCAACTGGAACAATGGTGCGAATGCCGGGTCTTTCGCCCTGAACCTGAACAATGAGCGTTCGAACGCGAACACGAACATCGGGTTCCGCCCCGCTCTCGAAGATAGCCAGAAGTCGGCGCCTTAAGGGGCACCGTCCAGCGCACTTTCGAAAGGACCCGTGACCCCTCGGCCAAGCGCCGAAAAACATGAACAGGCCAGGGCGAGACAGTATCCCAAAGGGAGACCCTTCGCCCTGGCCGCAAATAAAGGGCCGCCAGGAATGGCAAAAACCTACAAGCACCTTTTCCCGGAAATTATCACCTTCGAGTCGCTCTACCAGGCGTGGCTGCGCGTTGTCAGGGGCAGGCGCATGCAGGGCGATGTGTTGGCTTTTGAGAGTAATCTGGAATCTCACCTGATCGAGATCCAGAACAGCCTGGTCTGGAAAAGCTACCGCACCGGACCATACCGCACCTTTCGCATCTTTGAGCCCAAGGAGCGCATCGTTGCCGCCCTGCCGCTAAAAGACCGCATTGTGCAACACGCCCTGGTCGCCGCCATCGAGCCGATCTGGGAAAATCGCTTCATCCGTGATACCTACGCCTGCCGTCCAGGCAAGGGAGCGCACGCCGGGGCCGACCGCGCCCAGGCCTTCATGCGCGAGGTCAAGCGCGAGTACGGCTGCATCTATGTGCTCAAGGCCGATATCACCAAATACTTCCCCAGCATCGCCCACAAGGTACTCAAGGCGCAGCTTCGACGGCGCATCGCCTGCGCCGACACCCTGTGGCTCATCGACGAGATCGTCGACAGCACCGCCGATCCGCACGACCCCTTTCCGCGCGGCGTCCCCATCGGCAACCTGACGAGCCAGCTCTTCGCCAACGTCTACCTGCACGACCTCGACCAGTTCGCCAAGCACGAGCTTCGCGAGGGCAGATATCTAAGATACATGGACGATTTCTGCGTCATCCACCACGCCAAGGCCCACCTGCACGCCGTGCGCAAAATCATCGAGGCCTTCCTCTGGGACACGCTCGCCCTGCGCACCAACGGCAAGACGCAAGTCTACCCCGTCTCCATCGGCGGCGGCAGGCCCCTCGACTTTCTCGGCTACCGCATCTGGCCCACCCACCGAAAACTCAGAAAAGACAGCGTGCGCCGCATGAAGCGCAAACTGCGCAGCATCCAGCGACGAAAGGCCGAAGGCCTCCCCGTGCGCGACAACATCGAAGCGGTGATCGCATCGTGGGAGGGGCACGCGCGGCATGCCGATACGTTTAATTTGCGGGGGAAACTGCTAGCCTTTAAAGGCGAGATTTAAGTGTATTGAAGCGGGTTTTTGTTTCGCGAAGCATACCCACAAAGCAAGGAGGATGCCAGACGAATTTTGGGCTTGTTGTTTTTGGTGCCAAATCAAGCGTCAATTGGTGCCAAATCAAGCGTCGCGTTACAACAGAGAAGAAAATCAAAAGTTGTTACGTAAGTTGTTACGTCAAAGACAGTCTAACAAAAAAGGCTCACAGCGTTATGCTGTAAGCCTTTGATTTTACTGGTGCCCAGGGACAGAATCGAACTGCCGACACGAGGATTTTCAGTCCTCTGCTCTACCGACTGAGCTACCTGGGCAAGTGAGCCCATGTATATACGGCAAAGGATCGGGGCTGTCAAGGCAAAAAATCCTCGCAGCGAAAACAGTCGTGGGCGGTGCATGGGCTTGCGGTGATCAGATAAGCAGGAGGGCTGTATTCCCTAACTGGTTGTTCTGCCTTGAGATTGCCAAAGCCCCAGGCTTTGGTAAGATCAATATCGACATAGTGTATGGATATTTTCAAGGGCTTTTTCTGGTGAGCAAAGAGAGGTTGTGTAATGAGTGAAAAGCAGCAGAGACGCCTGATTGCCGTATCCAACCGCCTTCCCATCGCCGTCGACCGGGATGACCAGGGGCAGTGGCAGCTGACGGCGGGGGCCGGCGGCCTGGTTACGGCCCTTGCGCCAGTGCTTAAGCATCATCAAGGAATGTGGATCGGCTGGCCCGGCTGCGGCGAAGAGGCACCGCTGGACTCTCTCCTGGAAGGTTTTGCCGACAAGCAGGGTTATTCCCTTGCCACCGTTCCTCTGTCTCAGGAGGAGGTTCGGGAATATTACGAAGGTTTCTCCAACATGACGCTGTGGCCCCTGTTTCACGACCTGCTCGGCCACTGCCAGTTCAACCCCGACCACTGGCGCACCTACGTTGAGGTTAATCGCCGCTTTGCCGATGTGACCGCCGGAACGGTGGGTGACAACGACCTTATCTGGGTGCAGGATTACCAGCTCACCCTGATGGGAGTGCGGCTGCGGGAACTCAAAGTGAAAAATCCCCTGGCGTTCTTTCTTCATATCCCGTTTCCGGCTCCCGATATGTTCCGGCGCCTGCCGTGGAAGAACGAAATCATGCAGGGGCTGCTCAGCTACGACCTGGTGGGGTTTCAGACGCTACGCGACCGCCGTAACTTCGTGCAGTGCGTCCGCGAGATGATTCCCAACATGAAGGCCGATATCCGCCGTCGGACTTCGACCCTGCACGAGGACGGACGCTCGGTGAAGGTGGGGCATTTCCCCATCAGCATCGATTTCAACGAATTCAACCGGCAGGCGCGCAGCAAAGAGGTCGCCGATGCCGCCTGGTACCTGCATGAAAAGTTGTCCCGCCGACAACTGGTGCTGGGGGTGGATCGGCTCGACTACACCAAGGGGATTCCGGAGCGGATTCTGGCGTTTGAACGGCTGCTTGAAAAATATCCCGAGCTGCACCGCAACATCACTTTGTTGCAGGTGGTGGTGCCCAGCCGCACCCAGGTGCCTGAATACCAGAAGCTCAAAGAAGAACTCGATCAGCTGGCCGGGCGTATCAATGCCCAGTACGGTGAACCGGGCTGGGTGCCGATCCATTACATCTTCCGCTCCCTGCCACGCGAGCAGCTGCTGGCCCATTACCGTGCAGCGGAGATCGCCCTGATCACCCCTCTGCGCGACGGCATGAACCTGGTGGCCAAGGAATACTGCGCGGCATCCGTGGACGGCAACGGGGTGCTGATCCTGAGTGAGTTTGCCGGTGCGGCGGAGCAACTCGGCCGTGCGGCCCTGCTGGTCAACCCCTATGATATCGACGGCACCGCCGACGCCATCCATCGCGCCTATCACATGGGGGCGGAAGAACGGCGCGACCGCATGCGCCGCCTGCGCGCGTCGGTGCAGCGCAATAACGTGCATCGCTGGGTGCGCCATTTCATTGATTCATTGTGAAAAGTGTCATCTTTTACCGTTCCGTATGAGGTCGCAACGTCCATGACAAGGGTGTTTGGCGCCAGGGAGGGCGCCAATCAAACGGCCAGGGATGGCGAAAAGTGTCCCTTGTCATGGACGTTGCGACCTCATGCGGCAAGCAGTGGTGCAGGAATTTTTCCAATTTGTACTTGCGTTGCAGCCGCGTTGGAGTTAAATTCGAAAAAATCATTCAACAACCGGGGTTGTCACGTGCGTTTCGCTCCCGCTTTCTTTTTCGGCTTTTTCTTTTGGACCGGCTTTTATTTTCAGCCGTCTGCCTAGGGGAAAGGTCTGATTTGAGCGCATTCTGACAATCAGCCGGATTCAAACCATGGGCAGACTCAACCGGGTCTCCCATGGTTTTTCCTTGTCACATTCAGATCAGGACAGGCCGCCGGGAGCACCGGGCGGCCTGTCGTCGTTACGGGCATTTCGCCTCCAACCCTGACCTGAGTGGAAAGGAAACAACACAATGATCATCGTCATGAAAAAAGGGGCCGGTAAAAGTGAACTGGCCGAGGTCAAAAAACGCATCCAGGCATTGGGGTACAAACCCCACGTCATCCATGGTGAAACCCGCAACGTGATTGGCGCCGTGGGCGATGAGCGGGGCAAGGAGATTCTGCAGCAGATCGAATCCATGCCCGGAGTTGAAAATGTCGTGCCGATTCTCAAACCCTACAAGCTGGCCAGCCGGGAAGTCCGCCCCGAGCCGAGCGCGGTCGAGATCGCTCCCGGTTTGAGCGTTGGTGGAGACGAGTTGATCGTCATGGCCGGTCCCTGTTCGGTGGAGAGCGAAGAGCAGATTCTTGAAACGGCCCATGCCGTCAAAGCGGCCGGCGCCAAGGTGCTGCGCGGTGGGGCGTTCAAACCGCGTACCAGCCCCTATTCCTTCCAGGGGATGGAAGAGGACGGCCTCAAGCTGCTGGCGTTGGCGCGGGAGGCAACCGGGCTGCCTATCGTCACCGAGGTGGTCAATCCCCGTGATGTGGAGCTGGTGGGGCGCTATGCCGACATTATGCAGGTCGGTGCGCGCAACATCCAGAACTTCGCCCTGCTCAAGATGCTGGGGCAGCTCGGCAAGCCGGTGCTGCTCAAGCGCGGCATGGCCTCCACCGTCCAGGAATTCCTGATGAGTGCCGAATACATCCTGTCCGAGGGCAACCAGCGGGTCATTCTGTGCGAGCGCGGCATCCGCACCTTCGAGACCGCTACCCGCAACACCCTCGATATTTCAGCGGTGCCGGTTCTCAAGGAACAGACCCATCTGCCGGTTCTCATCGACCCGTCCCATGCTACCGGTCACGCTTCACTGGTCCCCTCCATGTGCTATGCCGCAGTGGCGGCCGGTGCCGACGGCCTGATTGTCGAAGTTCATCCTCATCCCGAAACCGCCGCCAGCGATGGTCCTCAATCCCTGCGACCGGCCGATTTTGCCGCGATGATGAAAAAACTGGCTGAATTCGCCAAAGTGGCGGGCAAGAAGCTGTAATCATTCCGGGACAAGAGCGAGACGCGCCCGGCGGGGCGTCTCGCTCCGCCGCAGATGGCACCTGTTGCTGTCAGGCCGCGGACCATAAACTACGGACAACGGACAGACAAATGTTTTTTATTCCCCTGAATAAGGTCGAAAGTGTCGAACTGGTCATTCACGCTCTGCGGGTGGCCGGAGGCGAGGCGGATTGCACGAGCTGCCCGGCGCGGCGGGTCTGCATGAAGCAGTGCCTGGGAATTGCCGAATCCATTCAGCGCATGGCGGACGATGGCACTCTGCCCCGACTCGATCCGCCCCAGGAACAGGACGCGGAGCAAAAGGATTCCCCTTCCGAGGACAAACAGAAGCCGGCTTCCGATGACCCGGCGTCCCACCTCAAGGTCATCAAGTAGGAAGTCGCTGGCCGAAGGCCCTTTTCCGGCCATGATTTCACGGGGAATTCTTCCCGGTTGAGCGAGGGCTCAACGGCGTTGACACTGTGATGTAAACATTCTAAACTTCTGCACTTCCGGCGGACCCTGCCCGTTTCGGCGGGCCCGGCGAGATCGGCGTCTCCGGCAGTCTGCCAGCCCTGACGCCAGAAAACGAGGTTATGAGATGAAAGTTCTGATTACCGATGAGATTTCCCCGGAAGGGTTGCAGCCTCTTCAGGAAGATCCCCGCATTCAAGTTGATGTCAAGCTCGGGCTGGCCGTGGAGGAGTTGCACCGCATTATCGGCGACTACGAGGCGATCATCACCCGCAGCGGCACCCGGGTCGATTCCGCCCTGATCCGGCATGCAAAAAATCTCAAGATCATCGCCCGTGCCGGGGTCGGCATCGACAACGTGGAAGTCGATGCCGCCAGCAAGCAGGGGATCATTGTCGTCAATGCACCTTACGGCAACGTCAATTCCGCCGCTGAGCACACCATGGCGCTGCTGCTGTCGCTGTGCCGCAACATTACCCAGGCCAACCCCAGCCTCAAAAGCGGCGAATGGAAGCGCGCACCCTTCACCGGGCACGAACTCAAGGGGCGCACCCTCGGCATCATCGGCCTCGGCAAGGTCGGCGGCCGTGTCGCCCTGCGCGCCAAGGCCTTTGAGATGGAGGTGCTGACCTATGACCCCTACATTTCGGAAAAACGGGCGGAGGATTTCGGCGTCAAGCTTGTCTCTCTCGAAGATATCGTGCGTTATGCCGATGTTATCTCCGTTCATACCCCTTTGAACGATGAAACCCGCGGCATGATCGGCGCCGAACATTTCGAGGGGATGAAAAACGGCGTGATTGTTGTTAACTGCGCTCGCGGAGGCATCATCGACGAAGCGGCGATGCTTGATGCGCTGGACAGCGGACGCGTCACCGGCGCGGCGTTTGATGTCTGGAGTGAGGAGCCGCCGACCAGTGACGTGCTGCGCCGCCTGATCGGCCACGAACGCATGGTGGTCACCCCGCATCTGGGAGCCAATACCTTTGAAGCGCAGAAAAACGTGGCGGTGGACGTCAGCCGCGAGATTATCCACTATCTCGATGGCCGTCCCATGGAAAACGCGGTCAACATCCCGCGCTTCGATCCCGACCTGATGGAGCACATGCGCCCCTTTATCGGCCTGATCAGCCAGATGGGAGAATTTCTCAGTCAGCTTGCGCCCGCCAACCCGGAAAAAATCACGTTCTCCTATTACGGCAAGATCGCACGCTACGACTGTGCCCCTCTCACCGTTGCCGGACTGGCGGCTTTGCTCAACCGGGCGACCGAAACTGAAGTCAATATGGTCAACGCACGACTGGTGGCGCGCAACATGGGAATTGCAATCGAGGAGACACGCACGACGGAAGCGGAATCCTTCTCGGATATGATCTCTCTGTCGGTTCAGACGCCGGAAGGGCAGCGCAGCATGGCGGGCACCCTGTTCGAGGGCAAGCCGAAAATTGTCAAGATGCGCGATTTCCAGACCGATTTTACCCCCGAGCCGTATATGCTCGTTATGAACTACGAAGACCGCCCCGGGTTGATTGGCAAGATCGGGACGATTCTTGGTGCCGAAGGAGTGAATATCGGCAACATGAACCTGGGGCGCCGCGCCAAAGCCGGCGAGGCGATGGTGGTGCTTTCCATTGATTCTCCCGCATCTGACGAGGTGCTGGAGCAGTTGGCCGCAGCCATCGATGCGCGCTTCCTCAAGCAGGTCCATATGACCCAGGCTGAAACGGACTGATTTACACACGCTATTTTTTAACAGGCGGCTTGCCCTTTCGCAGGCCGCTTTTTTTTACTCATTTTTGGTGAAGCGCCGTTTTTCTCATCAAACCTGGTTTTCCCTCCCTGTATACCCCAGATTTCATTTGTAACGCCCCAGGTTCCTGATTTTACGTTTATTTTTGATAAATCTTTTTACCTTGGGTAAAAATTCCTGTTGACAATTTTTACCATTTTCGCTATACCGGCCCGATAATAGAATATAGTTTTATTATTGCAGGGAGGAACGCTTGAATGAGACGGTCCTTTCTTCCATGCATTCGCGTGTCATCGCATCACTGACTTTAATTTATAGGATATGTTTTCCTTTTCCGCCGGGGCGCTCGGATTGTTGTTGATGAGGCCGTTCGCGCCGGTGCTCTTTTGTCGCGTTCTGGGATTTTGCCCGTCGCGCGCCATTTAATTCTCAAAATCTCAGAGGATGGCTGCAATGTCCAAAAAAGCGATTAAACCATCATTGGAAAATCCTTTCGAGCCGGCCGAAGTGGTCGAGTTCAACATCCCGGGAGAAATTTCCGGCGCCACCGGGCCTTATGAAGAGGCGATGCGTGAAGGCCATGAGCTGATTCAGCGCCCGATCAAGTCGGTCGCCATCGGCCAGATTGAAAAGCAGCACTTCAAGAAGCGCATGACCGTATGGGAGCGCATCAAGGTGCTGACCGAGAATGAACCCAATGTGCTGTTTCAGAACTGGGGCAAGAATCTCGACGGAGCGTCCCTGGTCACTGCGATTCTCAATATCAACGGCCGCGATGTCGCCCTTTATGGCCATGATTTCACCGTGCGCGCCGGGTCCATTGACGCCACCAACGGCAAGAAGCTGGCGCGCCTTTTTCAGATGTGCGGTGAGAAGGGGATTCCTCTGATCGGCATGAACGATTCGGCCGGGGCTTTTGTTCCCGCCGGCGTCGGCGGTCTTGACGGATACGCCGAGGCCTTCACCGCCCTGCGCAAGATCAGCGGCGTGGTTCCCTCCATCATGTGCATGTTCGGCTTCAATGCCGGCGGCGGCAGTTACCTGCCGCGCCAGGGCAGCTTCCTGATCCAGCCCAATGACACCTTTTTCGGCCTCACCGGGCCCGGCGTCGTCAAATCGGTATTGGGTGAGGACATCACCCCCGAAGAGCTGGGCGGTCCCAAGGTGCATGGTCAGTCGGGTGTCGTCGATCTGACCGTCAATGACGAAGTGGCGGCCCTGCGCACCGCCGTGCGCCTGCTGAGCTACCTGCCCGACAACAACAGCGTTGCGCCGCAATACCAGCCCACCAGTGATCCGTTGGAGCGCAAAACCTGGGAGATCAATACGCTGCTCAAGAAAGCGTTCAATTCGCCCACCGGCTTCAATACCCCCTTTGACGTCTCGCTGATCATCCAGCAGGTGTGTGACCACGGCGACTATTTCGAAGTTCAGCCAGAGCGGGCCCGCGAGGCGGTCACCGCCTTCGGGCGTCTGGGCGGCAACGTGGTCGGTTTCGTGGCCAACAATTCGGCGGTCGGCTCCGGTCAGATCGACTGCGACTCCGCCAACAAGATCGCGCGCTTTGTGCGGTTCTGCAATATCTACAACATCCCGCTGATTTTCATGGAAGACACCACCGGCTTCCTGCCGGGTCGCGAGCAGGAAACGCGTGGCATCGTCCAGGCCGGGCGCTCAATGCTCGATGCGATCATCGACGTGCGCACACCGCGCATCCTGTTGATTCTGCGTAATGCCTTCGGCGGCGCCTATGCCTCCTACAACAACTATCCCACCGGCGCCGACCTGGTGCTGGCGCTTCCCACGACGCGTCTGGCGGTTATGGGCCCGGCGGGTAAGGAGTTTGTTTACAAGGGCGAACTGCGCAAGCTGCGCGGCGCGGTGCCCGGCATGATCAAAGAGGGGGTAAAAACCCGCGTTTCAGCTGGAATGGACGGTGACGAAGCCAAGAAGGATGCGGAACAAGAGGCGGCCGACTGGCTCAAGGCCAAGGAGGCTGAACTTAATATGCGCTACGAGAAAGAGTTGATGAACCCGAAAGAGGGGCTTGCCCTGGGGTCGATCTCCTCGCTGGTGATGCCGACCGACCTGCGCAAGGTGCTCGGCGAGAATATGCAGTTCCTGCTGCGTCATTACAAGCCCGGCCCCTGGCAGGGCGTGCAGCGCGAATTCCACTAAGCATTTCTTAGAGGCATGAATTGTGAAAGCTAATCAAGGCTTTGATTTGGAGATCAGACCCATGGCACAGACTGTTGATTATTACACAAACAATCCGCTGATCCACCGCGACCGCCGCCTGAGCCGGTCATCATCCGAGTGGGTCCGCTCCTTTTCCTGCGAAGACCTCAAACCGCTCATCGTCTGCCGCGGACCGATCCGCAAGGAGGCGATGGACGTCTACCAGGAGATGGGGATTACCCATTTCGGCATCCTGCTGTCGGAAAAAGACTCCATTGTCTATCCCAATGCGCTGGCGCCGGAGCTGCGCATGATGCCCAACCCCGATCACGTGCATCGGGTGCCCGACTACACCGGGGCCACCAAGGAAGAGCGCGTCGAGCGCATTCATCAGATCATTCAGATCGCCAAGGACAACGGCTACGATTCGATTTTCGCCGGCTACGGCTTCATGGCCGAGGATGAAGAATTCGTCGGTGCTATTGAAAAGGCCGGCCTCAAGTTCATCGGTCCCAACGCCCGCACACAGGCCAGCGCCGGCAAGAAAGACGAAGCCAAGCGCACCGCCCTCAAGGTCGGCGTCAGCGTCACGCCCGGCATCGACAATGTCACCGCCCGCACCCTGGTCAAAAAGCACCCCAGCCGCCAGGCGCTGGTGGCGCTGGTGGATGCTGAAGGGCTCGACTGCGATCCTAAAGTGCTCAAGGATGAAAGCCTTTCCCTGGAAGACCTGGCCGACCATATCCTGATGGCCTCCTACCAGAAGGGGATCGACCTGTTCTCCATTGAGGAGTTGTCCGCCCAGGTGCAGGCAGAAGTCACGGAGATGTTCAAAAACTATCCCCGTGCCCGGGTGCGCCTCAAGGCGATCGGCGGCGGCGGTGGCAAGGGGCAGCGCATTCTCGGCGGCTCTCTTTTGACGATCAAGGAGCCAACTGATGAGCAGATCGCCAAGGCAGCAGCCGATGCTCCCGGCCTGGTGCGCGAAGTGCTCAACGAAGTCAAGGCTAATGCGGTCGGCGACAACAAGAACGTGTTGATCGAGCTGAATATCGAGCAGACCCGCCACAACGAAATTCAGCTGCTCGGTAACGGCGAGTGGTGTGTTTCTCTCGGTGGGCGTGACTGCTCCCTGCAGATGCATGAGCAGAAGCTGCTTGAAATTTCAGTGACCCAGGAAGGGCTTGCCGCGGCCATTGAAAAGGCCCGCTCGGAAGGTCGCGATGCGGAAGCAAAGGCCCTGGAGACCGATCTGGAAGTGCTCAAGCGCATGGAAGAGCAGTCGGCGCGCTTCGGGCAGGCGGTCGGGCTGGATTCGGCTTCGACCTTCGAGTGCATCGTCGACCGCGATCGCCATTATTTCATGGAGGTCAACACCCGCATCCAGGTGGAGCACCGCGTGACCGAGCTGTGCTACAGCCTCAAGTTCACCAATCCCGACGATGAGAACGATTACTTTATTGTTGAATCGCTGGTGGAAGCCATGGCGCTGCTGGCCCGCCACAAGGAGCGGCTGCCCAAGCCCGAGCGCATCCTGCGCTTCAATGCCGGGGTGGAAGCGCGCCTCAACGCGACCGATGCCTCTCTCTCGCCTCACGCCGGCGGCATGATCCGTTACTGGTCTAAGCCTATTGAGGGTGAAATCCGTGACGATCAGGGGATCTGCCTGGTCAATCCCGACACCGGTATGTTCATGAACTACCGCGTTGCCGGTGCCTATGACTCCAATATCGCCCTGCTGCTGACCAAAGGAGAGGATCGCCTCGACAGCTTCCTCAAATTGTCAGAGGTTCTGTGCCGTACCACTCTGCGCGGCACCGACCTGGCCACCAATCTGGAATTCCACTACGGGCTGGTCAACTGGTTCATCGGCCAGAATGTCATGGCCAAGCCGACCACCCGGTTCGTGGTGCCCTATCTGACCCTGGTCGGCACGCTCAAGGAAGAAGCCAACAAAATCGATCCGGTCTTTGCCTTTCTGGAGATGAAGAAGCATTACGGTCGTATGATGGCGGAGTGCTGCGCCGATGACCCCGATGCCCTCAAGACCATGTCCGAGGTGCTTGATCGCAAGGGCACCCTGTTGACACGGCCTATCGAGCGGCTCCTTGACGATCCGCATCTGCTGTCCGGCTGGCTGAGCCTCAACCGCAAGAACCACAGCATCGAGAACGGCAAGGTGGTGTGGCTGCGCAACCCGCTGGTCATCCTTGAGGAGACTTATAACTACCTCAACATGAACTACCGCGAACACGAACCGGCGGCTGAAATCATCTGGGATCATGACGATGCTCTGCTCAAGCGTGCCCTGCGCTTCTATGCCGCCCTGCGCGAGAAGTTCGGCCTGGAGAAGGATAACTACTTCAAGCTTGATGAAATCCTGAAGCAGGACAGCGCTCCGCAAGGGTTCAGCGAGGAAGAGTGGCAGCAGGTTCAGGCGTCCCATTTCGGCTTCGAGGCCGGCAATGAAATCCTCGGCATTCTGTTCCTGATTGCCGAAAATACCAGCTTCTACGACTTCCGCGTGGAAGAAGATCTCGAGGTCACCATACCCGATTACCTGACCGATCCCGACCTGCAGGCGCGCATGAAGAAGGTTCTGGCTCCGCCGCCGGCGACTAAGGACGACGAGATCGTAGCCATGTGTGGCGGTATGTACTACGCCCAGGAAGCACCTGGCCTGCCTGCCTTTGTCAGCGAAGGGATGCATTTTGAAAAAGGCCAGCCGCTCTATATCATCGAGGTCATGAAGATGTTCAACACGGTACGGGCGCAGTTCTCCGGCACCATCGACAAAATCCTGGTGGAAGGCGGCGACGGCACCATCGTCAAGAAGGGCCAGCCGCTGTTCAAGGTGACGCCGGACGAGAAGTTCGATGAAATCGATCCCAAGCAGATCGAGCGCGAGCGGCGTACACGCACCAGTGAATATCTCAAGGGCGTTCTGTAGACGATAGCTGGTTTCAGCCCAGCAGGACCGGGAAAAACACAAAGCCCCCCGCAACGAATGTTTGCGGGGGGCTTTGTGTTATCAGGTTAAAAAATGAAATTCGATGGGCCGCGCAGTCTGTCGGCAGGGCAGGGGTGCCCAAGTGACCCCTAAGCGGCGACGTAGTTGTAATCGTCACCTTCAACGCACTCGCTTTGTGCTTCAAGGAACGAATTCTGCTGGCTGTCCTTAACGATTTCAACCAGACCGTGATTGACTGACCATACGGTTCCGCAAATGCCGCACTCGACGATGTCCTCGTAGAATCCATCGGCATGAAGATCGAGTTCATTCTGTTGGTAAGTTTTGCAGACGGGGCATTTCATGACCCATACTCCTTTCAGGTGTGTTCGCGATAAGGCTTATATGCTCTATTATAGGATCAAAATTTTTTAAAGCAAGGGGGGGGAATTTCAAAAACATAAATAAAACAAGGTGTTACGGTGGTTTCTGTTTTGCGTGGTAGACCGATGGTTTAATTCGGAAAGATGAGGCTTAAGCGGAGGAGCGATAAAAAAGCGCTGAAACTCCCTGAATCACATGAAATTGTGTTGATGTTGGAAATAGACCATCATTTGAAAAATGAGGGAGAAAAAAAAAGCAAAAAAAAGAAAAAAATCGAAAAAACTTTTCAGATTCCGATCTCAAAACTCTGTATTGGCATAAAATTCAAGGGAAAAGAGTCTTCTGGCGGGGTGCAGGGGCGAGGCGGTGCCTCGCCCAGGGCGACCCGGCGGGTCGCCCCTACGAAAGAAACAGGGGCAGGGTGCAGGCCGGAATCAAACCGCGCGCCTCGGCTCGCCCAAGGATTTCGGAAACGGCCTGTTCGCCTTCGCAGCCAAGGTTGAGGGAGAAGTCGTTGACGTAGAGCTCAATGTGATTGTCGATCACCTCGTCCTCAAGCTCCTGGGCGTGCTGCCGGATGTAGGAGCGGGCTTCTCCGGGGTGGGCGTAGGCGTAGACCAGGCTGTCGTGAACCGCCTGGTCGAGCTTGCCGATCAGTTCCGGACCGAGATCGCGGCGGGCAAGGATTCCGCCGAGCGGAATCGGCAATCCGCTGGTCTTCTCCCACCAGTCTCCCAGGTCAAGGATCTTCCGCAGGCCGTGCTTTGCATAGGTGAAGCGGGATTCGTGGATGATGACACCCGCATCCACCTCTCCTGAGCAGACCGCCGGCATGATCTGGTCGAAACGCATGACGACGACATTGTCAAACCCTTCGCCGTAAAGCTGCAGCAACAGGTTGGCGGTGGTGAGCAGGCCGGGGATGGCGATGCGTTTTCCGCGCAGATCGTCCATATTGGCCGGTTCGGCGGCAATGACCAGCGGTCCGCAGCCGCGCCCCAGCGCGCCGCCGCTGCGCAGCAGGGCGTAGTTTTCGCGCAGGTGTCCCAGGGCGTGGTAGCTGATTTTGGTCAGATCGAGCACCGCGTTGCGGGCAAGCTGATTGAGTGTTTCCACGTCTTCGAGCCGCTCCCGGATTTGAACGCCGGGGATGGCCACATGCCCATGCACCAGGGCATGGAAGATAAAGGTGTCGTTGGGGCAGGGGGAGTAACCCAGGGTCAGTATCTTCATGGGGACGGCTCCTGGCGGGAGATTTGCGCGATGAGGCTGTTGCAGGCTTCCTCGGCGGCCGAACAGGCAACCGGCAGGTCCCAGGCGGCCGGATCGCGGTCGCCGGTCCAATTGGAGATGCCGCGAATTTCCACCAGGTCGATTCCGAAGCGGCGGCAGACCAGCGCGATGGCGGAACCTTCCATGTTTTCGCACAGGGCGCCGGTTCGATGCCAGATTTTATCGCTGTCTTCCCGGTTTCCCGAGCCGGTGGAGACCGTGACGACTGGGCCGCTGCGCCATTGACCGCGGCGCCGGGAACATGTGGCGGAGAGAGCGCTGCCAGCCCTGCTTAGCCAGGCTTTGGATAATGCCAAACGGTTGAAAAGGGGAGGGACCTGCCCCTCGAGCAGCGGCAGTCCGAGTTTTTCAAGATCCATGAAAGATTCACGGGTTGCGACACCTTCGTCCCCGCATATCTCCTCCGTGGCCAGCACCAGGTCGCCAAGCGCCAGCTCTGCCTGGGGGAAAGCTCCCGCGCAGCCGAAGTTGATGACCAGTTCGGGGCGGTAGGTCATCAGCGCAGCGGTACAGGCCGACGCCGCATTGGCCTTGCCGACTCCAGTGAGAACCAGAACGAGTTCCTGCCCTTTGACCTCGCCGCGAAAAGCGTAGAAACCTCCGGGCAGTTCCGGGCGCCGCGGCAGTGCGGAGCGCCAGAAGGAAGTTTCAACAGAGGTCGCGGCTAGAAGCAGAATCATGGTCAATGATCAACAGAAGAGAAAGGTGACGGACTGTGAAATCGGATCCGGAGCGGCAGCGAAAATTGGAATTCAGTTGTGATACCAGCCGCTGCGAATCAGATCGCGGCGCAATTCTGCCCCCGCGTTGCGAACGATGCCGTGATACCAGAACCGTTCGTGCTGGTTCCCTTCCGGTGGGGCATGGGCAAGGCGCTTGCGGCGGTCGGTGAGGATCTTTTTGAAACGTTCATCGGTTTCGCCGATGATGTCGATAATCTTCTCCCGTTGAACCTCCGGCGATTCGTCGATGACATACTGGATCATGTCGCGCAGCTGGAGTCCCTGCTGATATTCCCAGAGATCCCCGGTAAATCCGCCCTCGCACTCGAGAACGAAGTCGTTCCAGTCGAACAGCAGGTTGCCGAAATCGTCCTCGGCAAACTCGGCGTATTCTTCGTGCCGCAGCAGAATCCCCTCGATAATGTCCTGATCGCGTTTAGACAGGAAAAAACTCAGGCTTTCCTCTACCGGGTACATGTCGAGATCTTCGGTCAGATCGCGGCAGAAATGGACATAATCGAGCGCTTTCTCGTCGAGTTCACGCAGCGGCTTGGGTAGATGCTCCCGCGGATGCCACAGCAGCGACAGGTGATCATGACCGAAATCGGTCGGGAACAGCAGCTCGGGGTCGTGCTGCAGGCCGAGGCGGGAAAACAGGTCCATCACCCGCAGGTGGTTGCCGGTGAAGCAGGTGATGACTTTCTCCTCGGAATAAAACAGCTCCATCCCCTCGCGATTGTTGGCCAGTCCGAAACCGACGAATCCATCATGGACCAGGCGCGGCAGGTACGGTGTGACCATCTCGATGACCTCCGTCACCGGCATATAGGGGGAGTAGAAAATAGTCGGCAGGGGGCGGTCAGTACTGTCCGCAGGGCGGGTTGAGCCGACCTGGTCCTCGTAGAATTCCAGGATAAAGAAGGCTTCGTCCCCGAGAAAACGCGCGAACTCGTGAAACAGGGACGCGACACGCGAGGCGTTCAGCACCGCATGGAAGCGAAACGCATCACGGGAATTTTCCAGCAGGTGGTAGGTATAGCCCTCCTGCTGCGGTGTTTTGCGGCCGGTGAGGGCGTCACTCCAGGGTTGGAAGCCGACGGGGTACTCAAAAGAGTTAAGTTCTTGCTGAGGGTCTTTCATGAACTCCTGCGTTCTCAGCGCGCCATGCAGATGCGGCGCGGAAATGGCTCTGAAGCACATGGACTGCAGCGCTTCAGGCATGAAAAAGATAAGAGATTTGGCGCTGTAAGTCAACCTTAAGCCTGTGCGGGCTCTAACCTGGAGAAAGGGGGGATGGAAATGAAGCCTGACAGCGGTCCGAAGTTAAGTATTGAAAAAATGGGGTTTATTATTGATAAATCTTTTTATTCCCAATAAAAATAGCTGTTGACAATTTTTACCATTTCCGCTATACCGGGCCACAAATAAAAAAGGGTTTTATTTGTGGGGCAACGACTATGGATTACAATATCGGTGAAAAAATCAAAAAATTGCGAAAAGCGCGCAAACTTACCCTGCAGCAGGTGGCCAACGAAACGGGCTTTTCCCCTGCGCTGATTTCGCAGATCGAAAACAACAATGTCTCGCCCCCCATTGCGACCCTGTCGAAGATCGCCCGTTTTTTCGATGTCAAAATGGGCCTGTTCTTCGATGAGGAAGAGGTTGAGAGCAAATTCGAGGTGGTGCGCCGCGGCGAACGCCGCGTGGTGTCGCGCGTCATCAGCAAGGCCGGCACCGGCCATGGATACACCTACGAGGCCCTCTCTTTCCGCAAGCGCAACAAGAAGATGGAACCCTTCATGCTGACCGTCAAGGAACGCGCCGCCGAGGAGAACCTCTACAGCCACGAGGGCGAGGAGTTCCTGCTGATCCTCAAAGGACAGGCCGAACTGATCCTCGACGAGCAGCGCATCGAACTCGATGAAGGCGACGCGGTTTATTTTGATTCCGACGTCCGCCACCGGCTGCTGGCTGCCGAGGGCAGCGAGGTGGAAGTGCTGGCGGTGGTGACGCGATAAAGGTCTTTTCGCCACCAGGACGCGAAGACACCAAGAAAATCAAAAAGAATTTCCCCTCCCCCAGCGGGGGAGGGTCAGGGTGGGGGCTGTTGGGGCCGCAGCTCAAGCTCCCCCCTCCCAACCTCCCCCCGCTGGGGGGAGGGGCGAAACTCCGCGTCTCTCCGTTAAGATTTTTGACTTTCTTAGCGCTCTTAGCGTCTTCGTGGCTAAACTATTCCCCGCAACCCCAATAACGAGGTTTCCGAGATGAGTTTTTACGAGAAGAAAACCCTGAGCGATTGGGAAGCTCAGGCGAAGAAGGAGAAGAAGACCGACGACCTGTCCGATTTCAAATGGGACACCCCTGAAGGGATCACGGTCAAGCCCCTTTATACCATGGCTGACCTGGAAAAGCTCGAAGCGCCTGATTCCCTGCCGGGCCTGCCCCCTTACGTGCGCGGCCCCATGGCGACCATGTACGCCGGCCGCCCCTGGACGGTACGACAGTACGCCGGCTTCTCCACCGCCGAGGAATCCAACGCCTTCTACCGCCGCAACCTCGCCGCCGGCCAGCAGGGGCTGTCGGTGGCCTTCGACCTGGCCACCCATCGCGGTTACGACTCGGACCATCCGCGCGTCGAGGGCGATGTGGGCAAGGCCGGGGTGGCCATCGATTCGGTGGAGGATATGAAGATCCTCTTCGACGGCATCCCGCTTGACCAGGTGTCGGTGTCGATGACCATGAACGGCGCGGTGCTGCCCATCATGGCCAACTACATCGTCGCCGCCGAGGAGCAGGGCGTCTCCCAGGAGAAACTCTCCGGCACCATCCAGAATGACATCCTCAAAGAATTCATGGTGCGCAACACCTACATCTACCCGCCCGAGCCCTCCATGCGCATCGTGGCCGACATCATCGAGTACACCTCGAAGCACATGCCGCGCTTCAACTCCATCTCCATCTCCGGCTACCACATTCAGGAAGCCGGCGCCAACAACGTGCTGGAGCTGGCCTTCACCCTGAGCGACGGCCTCGAGTATGTCAAGTCGGCTCTTGACCGCGGGCTCGACATCGACTCCTTCGCGCCGCGGCTGTCGTTTTTCTTCGGCATCGGCATGAACTTCTTCATGGAAGCGGCCAAGCTGCGCGCCGCGCGCTTCCTGTGGTCGGAGCTGATGAGCCGCTTCAACCCGAAGAACCCCAAATCCTCCATGCTGCGCACCCACTGCCAGACCTCGGGCTGGTCGCTGACCGAGCAGGATCCCTACAACAACGTCATCCGCACCACTCTCGAGGCGCTGGCGGCGGTGCTGGGCGGCACCCAGTCGCTGCATACCAACGCTCTCGACGAGGCGATCGCCCTGCCGACCGACCACAGCGCGCGCATCGCCCGCAACACCCAGCTGGTGATCCAGGAGGAGACCGGAATCACCAACGTGGTCGATCCCCTCGGCGGCTCCTACTATGTGGAATCGCTGACCGCATCGCTGATCGACGAAGCCCGCGTGATCCTCAAGGAGATCGAGGACCTGGGGGGCATGACCAAGGCCATCGAATCGGGGATGCCCAAGCTGCGCATTGAAGAATCGGCGGCGCGCAAGCAGGCGGCCATCGACTCGGGGCGCGACGTGATCGTCGGCGTCAACAAGTACAAGGTGGACAAGGAATCGCCCATCGAAACCCTCGACGTGGACAACGCCGCAGTGCGCGAATCACAGATCCGGCGGCTGGAGAAGATCCGCTCCACGCGCGATGAGGATGCCTGCCGCAAGGCCCTTGACGCCATCACCCGCGCCTGCGAGAGTGATAAGGAGAATCTGCTCGGGCTGTGCGTGGAGGCGGCCCGCCATCGTGCCACCGTGGGAGAGATTTCCGACGCCATGGAAAAGGTCTTTGGTCGCCACCGCGCCGAGATCAAACTCGTTTCGGGAGCTTATGGAGAAGTGGTGCAGAACGACAAGGATTTCGAAGCGGTGAAAAAGGCCGTCGAGGCCTTCACCGAAAAGGAGGGGCGCCGTCCCCGCATCCTGATCGCCAAGATGGGGCAGGACGGTCATGACCGCGGCGCCAAGGTGGTGGCTTCTGCCTACGCTGATGCCGGTTTCGACGTCGATGTCGGCCCCCTGTTCCAGACTCCGGAAGAGGCGGCCAGGATGGCGGTGGAAAACGATGTCCACGTGGTTGGCGTATCGAGCCTCGCCGCCGGGCACAAGACTCTGGTGCCGCAGCTGGTGGCGGAATTGAAAAAACTCGGTGCGGACGATATCGCCGTGGTCTGCGGCGGCGTGATTCCGCGCGCCGACTATGACATGCTGTTTGCCGCCGGGGCAGCCAAGATTTTCGGCCCCGGTACGCCGATCTCCGTCTCGGCGGTTCAGACCCTGGAAGCCATCGAAGAAAAGCGCCGCTGAGCAAACGGGGTCCATAAACGTGTTCAAACTTGATGATCTGGCGGCCGGCGTGCGGGCGGGCAACATCCGCGCGCTGGCCAAAGCCATTACTTTGGTAGAGAGCCGCAACCTCGATCACTCCCGCGCGGCGACGACCCTCCTCGACGAACTCCTGCCCGATACCGGAAACTCCATCCGCATCGGTATCTCCGGCGTGCCCGGGGTCGGCAAAAGCACCTTCATCGAAACCTTTGGACGTCACCTGACCGCCCAAGGTCATCGGCTCGCGGTGCTGGCGGTCGACCCGAGTTCGCGCATCTCGGGCGGCAGCATCCTCGGCGACAAGACCCGCATGGAGGATCTGGCCCGCGACCCCAATGCCTTTATCCGCCCTTCTCCCGCCGGCGAGACCCTCGGCGGCGTGGCTCGCAAGACCCGCGAGACCATGCTGGTGTGCGAGGCGGCCGGCTATGACGTGATCATTGTCGAGACGGTCGGCGTCGGCCAGTCCGAAATCACCGTCGCCTCCATGGTCGACTTCTTCCTGCTGCTGCAACTCCCCGGTGCGGGCGACGAGCTGCAGGGGATCAAGAAAGGGGTCATGGAGATCGCCGACGCCATCGTCATCAACAAGGCCGAAGGGGACAACCGCCCCAAAGCCGACCTGGCGCGCCGCCAGTACCTCAACGCCCTGCATATCCTGCAGCCGCGCAGCCCCGACTGGCAGGTGCCGGTCCTGCTGTGCAGCGCCCTGAAGGGGGAGGGGATCGGCGAGGTGTGGCAGACCATCGATGGCTTCCGCGCCACCATGAAGAAAAACGGCCACTTTGAAAAGCGCCGCAGCACCCAGAGCCTCGACTGGATGTGGTCGCTGCTCATGGACGACCTCAAAGACCTCTTCCTCCGCGACCCCCGCGTCGAAAACCTGCTCCCCACCATCCGCGAAGCCGTCGCCCAGGGCATCACCACCCCCGGCGCGGCGTCCAGGCGGTTGCTGGAGGCGTTTAAAAGGCATTGAATTTTTCAACGGAGAGGCGGAGAGATTTGGAGAAAGGCGCAGAGAGAGCGGCGTGGTTGAATCGTTTGAGCGGAATTCTGCTGGATGCGGCCATGGAGGTTCATCGCGTATTGGGTGGGCCAGGCTTGCTTGAAAGTATCTATGAGGAAGCTTTTGTTCACGAAATGAGGATTCGAGGACTTTCCGTCGAGCGGCAGGTTTCAATTCCTGTCAGTTACAAGGGCCAGGCTATCAAGCACCCCTTGGTGCTTGACCTGATGGTTGAAAACAGCATCATCCTTGAGATAAAAAGCGTAGAGAAATTCAACCCGATTTTCGCGGCACAATTGCTGACTTATTTACGACTGACCCAGCGACCGTTAGGGCTTGTGATCAATTTTGGCGAACGCTACCTGAAAAACGGTTTCCACCGCCTGGTCAACAATTTTCCCGATTCATGATTTGGTTTTTCTCACCGCGCTTTTACTCCTCCCCGTCTTTGCGTTAAATTGCTTGCAAAGGAGCGAAATGATTTTCAGCTTTTCTCTCCGTGCTTATAATTCCTCTCCGCCTCTGCGTTGAGTTTTTTAAAAAGGAGACCTAAACAAATGACCAAAAAAATCAACCATATCGGTATCGCCGTTAAAAGCCTCGACGCTTCCACACCTTTCTACTGCGACGTTCTCGGCATGGCCTTCGAGGGGACTGAGGAGGTGGCGGAGCAGAAGGTGCGGGTGGCGTTTTTTGCGGTTGGGGAAAGCCGGGTGGAACTGCTCGAGCCGACCTCCGACGATTCGCCGGTGGCCAAGTTCATCGAGAAGAACGGCGAGGGGATTCATCACCTGGCCTATGAAGTCGATGATATCGAAAAAGCGCTGACCGATCTGCGCGACTCCGGCGTGCGCCTGATCGACGAGACACCGAGGCGCGGCGCTCACGGCACATCCATCGCCTTTCTGCACCCCAAGGCGACGGGAGGTGTGCTGACCGAACTGTGCCAACCGGGGGACCACTAAAAAAAGCGCTGATTTTGACCGCTAAACCAGTTTAAACAAACAACGTTTTGTAGAAATGATACGGTTTTTAGTTCGCAGGTGACTGAATTTACTTGCGATTTTTTTTGGTTGACAACCGAGTGAAAATGATAAAATCTAGGTCAGTAAAATTTTAAAACAAAACTCTGTTTTTATGCGGTTGACGTCGGACGCTGATCCGCTAGACTGAGAATTCGGTTATTTTACTAAATGCCGTTTTGCAGTTTCAGCCCCCGGCTGGTTCATGTCTGTTTTTATGAAGCAACCTCAGCCCGGCGACTTGGATTTCATGATGAAAAAAGCCCTTCTGTTGTCCTTTTTTTTCTCCGTCCTCGTTATGCTGATGCCCGGCGCCGCTTTCTCCCTGGGCGTTGGCGACACCCCGCCTGATTTCACCCTGACCTCCCTTGACGGTGAAGAGGTCTCTCTCTCCGATTTCAAAGGGCGTGTGATCATCCTCAAGCTGGCTACGACCTGGTGCCCCACCTGCAAGCAGCAAACCGAAACCTTTCTGGCGAACGACCGTTATCTGTCGGAACATGATGCCGTTGTCATCGACGTCTTTGTGCAGGACTCCGAGAAAATGGTGCGTAAATACCTGGGTGACAGAGAATACGGCATGACCTTCGTTCCCCTGGTCGATAACGGTCAGGCCTATCGTGCATACAATGTGTACCTTATTCCGCGCGTGCTGGTTATCGACCGCGACTTCAAGGTGCTGCGCGACGGTGGGCAGCTCCCCAGCGATGAACTGCGCAGCCTGGTGAAGGAAGCGGCGATCGAAGAGGAGGGTTCCTGAAATGGTTTTTCGCTCTCAGCTGCTGCGCAGAGATGTGTAACTTTGTGGCATTTGAACAACAGCACTGTGGCGCGGACTCAACAGCAGGCCAGCAGGCGCGACGCGGCGGAAAACCCTGTTTCAGAAAATAAGACTGTTTTTCAGGTGTTTAGCAGGATATGAGCGGCGTACCATAAAATGGTGATTGTTGGCACCTATTTTGTAGAGGATTTTAAAGACACATGTTTTTCTTCAAGGTTCCCGACGGGGAGATCTTGACTGATCCTGACATGACAACGAGAGGAGGTGAAACAATGAAAAAGCTGATGACTCTGGTTATGGTGGCCATGCTGGCCCTGTCCCTGGGCGCTTGCGCCGGGATGAAGAAGGACGAAAAACAGGTTCGCGTCAAATGCCCC
Organism: Geoalkalibacter subterraneus; assembly: GCF_000827125.1. NCBI lineage: Bacteria > Pseudomonadati > Thermodesulfobacteriota > Desulfuromonadia > Desulfuromonadales > Geoalkalibacteraceae > Geoalkalibacter > Geoalkalibacter subterraneus. The sequence continues at coordinate 3,378,830 of NZ_CP010311.1, read as the reverse complement.
GCCTGCGGGTATGAGTTCGAAACTCCGATGGCTCACGAGTAATACGCTTCGGGCGTAAGGGCCGGCTGGCATCGCCAGCCTGAAAAAAAAACGATTTTTTTATTGTATTCAGGAGGTCAAAGTGAGTAAGAGCGTAAGAATACTGATTGCCCTGGCGGCTGTCGTGGCAATGGCCACCCCCGCCCTGGCCGAGTTTACATTGGGTGGGTACTTCCGTACCCAGGGATATCTGCAGAATATTCGGACTGTGAATGCTGGCGGCGGATTGGCCGGTCAGGATGACTCCGACACTATGAGTGTTATCGACCAGCGCTTCCGCGCCAAACTGGGCTACACCCTTAACGATTACGTCAGCTTTGTTTATTATGGTGAGGTTGATACGACTTGGGGTTCAGCCGGAAAAGCTTTTGCAGAAGACTCTGCAGGTGATACTCACTCCCATGGCGGTGGTGGTATGGTCGGTGCAGATGGCGTCAACATCGAAACTAAAAACATTTTTGTCGATTTCAAGATACCTGATGCCAACTCCAATCTGCGCTTGGGTATTCAAGGGATCAAAGACTCCTTCGACGGCGTCGTCTTTTTCAACGACATGGCGGCCATCAACCTGAGCGGCAAAGTCGGTGTCCTTGACTACTCCCTGATCTACTCCAAGTGGTCGGAAGGGGATGATGCCTTCAAGTGGGACGACACCGATTTCTATGGCGTTGACGTGTCCCATAAGTATGGCGATTACGCCAAAGCTGGCGTAGCCGTTTACTATTACGACAACAACAGTGACAATGGTTTCGGCGCTACCACCGACTTCGCCAAAAATGCCATGAACGAAGGTCCCAACCTTGACGCCGAACTGTGGTGGGCCGGCCTGTATGGCGACTATCGTTTCGGCAATCTTGGCCTGCAGGGCTGGATCCTGTATCAGGACGGTGAAGTACTTAACGGTACGACCGGCAAGGATGTCGACAGTCAGGCCTGGGCTGCCAGCGTCAAGGGCAACATGGTCGTTCAGAACGGCGATCTCGGCCTGCGCTACATGTACTTCAGCCCCGACGATGACGAAGACGATCTTGACCGCTTCTTCATGTCCCACGGCAACTATGAATTCACCGGTGAAAACCTGAGCATCTTCCTGGTGGACGCATTTGTCAACAACGTGAATAAAAACCGTTTCGCCATTTATGACTCGGTCGAAGGCGGTTACGGTCTGCATGGCCTGGTATTCTCCGGTAACTTCAAGAACCTGCCGATGGACACCTATGCCGGTTTCGGCGCGGGTGCCTTCTTCGCCGCTGACGACAATCCTGATGGTGCCGCCAAGCGTGAAGGCAGCACCCTCGGTTACGAAATTGCCGGCAAGATCGGCAAGAAGTTTGCCGACAAGTTTGATGTGAGCCTGCGCGGCGCCTACGCCATTCTCGGCGACTTCTATGACAAAACTGCTCTCGACAAGGATGGTGCAGACCCCGATGACGTGTGGACCACCACCCTGATGGTTAACGTGCCTTTCTAATCTTGGCGCACGTCACACTGTAGAACAGAAAAGGCCGGGCTTCGTCCCGGCCTTTTCTGTTCCGTGAAAACTTTGTCTTTACCCGTTGCGAAACCGTTCAATATTGATTCCCGTTTGGTTATCAATCGATAGAGTCATAAAGCTTTTTCTGCTATAGTGTGAACCCTGCATGAACCATTCTGTTTCAGGAGGATTCTTTTTGTGAAAAATATGCGCCATGTTGGTTGGTTGATGGGGATGGTCCTGCTGTTGCTGGCGGCGGGTCCGGCCCTGGCACAGTGGGAAGAGAAGATCAAAGAAGATTTCGAGCCGCTCTCCGGCGTGGTGATCATGCCGGTGGGCGGTGAATACCTGATCGACCTCGACGCTTCGCGCGGCGTGGTGCCGGGCGACCTGTTCGCGGTGGTGCAGTCGGGCGAGCGCATCGTGCACCCGGTCAGCGGCGAGGTGCTGGGCACCTTGGACGAGGCCAAGGCGGTGCTGCGGGTGACGCGCATCAAGTCCGGCTACAGTTATGCGGTGCCGGTGGGAGAGGGCGGCGAGATCAAGCGCGGCGACAAGATCCGGCGCTATGAGCAGACCTCTGCCGTCTTCTGGGATTACGAAGGTGTCGGCGAGGAGTTTCAGCAGAAATTGCGCGCCGCGCTGCCGGCCCTTGAATGGCAGAGCTACGACGCCGCCCAGAGTGCGCGGCCGGCCACGCCGAGCGCCCCCCTGAAGACCGGCGCCCATCTGGCGTTTGTGCTTTCCGGCGGGCAGCTTTCCGTGCTGGGCCCCGGCGGTGAGGTGATCCATACCTATGCGGCCGCCCCCCGGCAGGTCCCTGCCGCGCCACCCATTGCTGCGCCCTCGTCGCAACCTGCCGTATCGACGCCCCCGGCTGCAAAAGCCGCTGCCGAGACCAGCGGCATCATTGCCTCTGTGCCGGAAGTGGTCAGCGGCGGTATCATCCGCAGGCAGGAACAGTATTATGAAGGGGTCTGGAATGCCGCCGAGTTGAAGGGCCGTGCCCTGGCGATGGCGGTCGGTGACCTGAACGGCGACGGACGCCCTGAACTGGCGGTTCTTTTCAAGGAATCCCTTGTGGTGGGGCGTGTCGAAGATCGCACCTTCGTTCCTGTGGATGAAATCACTTTCGATGCCATGGAAAAGAGCCTCGCCCTGGATGCGATCGATGTCGATGGCGACGGTCGCGCCGAGCTTTATGTTACTGCCGTGCGCAACGGCACCGAAAGCGCGCGTCCGTCTTCACGACGGCTGGTCATGGAAAAGGGAAAGCTGCGGCTGGCGGAAAAGCAGATCCCCTGGTTTCTGCGGAGCGTGGACTGGCCCGGTGAGGGACGGATTCTGCTGGCGCAGCGCATGGGAGGGCTTAATAACGATTTTGATGGACCTCTGTTTCGTGTGAACGTTCAGCAGGATCGCCTGGTGGAAGGCCGCTCCGTGGATGTACCGTCTCCGGTCAGCCTGTTCGGCTTTGTCCCGTTTGTGGATGAGGCCCGCGGAACGCTCTTTGCCTATCTCAATCGCACCGGCACACTCCAGGTTCTGAACTCGAACGGTGAAGTGTTGTGGCAGAGCAGCAGCGATTACGGCGGCAGCGAAGTGTTTTTCGAGCGGTCTGATTCTTCAGCTGGAATGTCGAATGAACCACGCGCCGTGTTCATCAAGGCGAATCTTGCCATGGGCCCCGACGGGGAAATCCTGGTGCCCCTCAACAAGGGGTGGAAGATTACCGACCGTTTCCGCGAGCTGGGCCCAAGCCGCCTGACCGCCCTGCAGTGGGACGGCAATACCCTGCGCGAACTCTGGCATACCCAGGAGCAGCAGGGTTACATGGCTGATTTTCAGGTGGCGGATGTCGATCATGACGGCCAGTTGGAGGTCGCGATGACCGTGACCTTCAGCCGCCCCGGCTTCACCACCGAGGGGCGCAGCGGCGTGGTGGTTTACGAGCTGCAGTAGGTTTTATTTTACGCTGGTCACACTTTGTAATTGAAGAAGCCTCCCGTTTTGGGGGGCTTTTTCTGTATGCAGGGCTTAAGGCTTTGGGCATTGGGCGACACCTCCCTCACCCCCCGCCTTCTCCCGCTGGGAGAGGGGGCTTTTTGCTCCTCCTCCCAGCGGGGGGAGGTTGGGAGGGGGGAGCTTAGGGCTGGATTCCTGTCAATTTAACGCCATTATTTTTTCAGCTCTGCTTGCGGCTGTCTTGAAGGGTGTTAGAATTATAGCGTTTTGAGCGAAGAATACCCCTGATTTCCTTGAATTTAATGTACAGTCGCCTTTAGTTTCGGCAACTAAGATAAACAGCGTTTTGAACTTGCGATCAGCTTGTCAAGCTCCAAACCCAAGGAGGCGCATTCATGAGCCGGCAGACAGAGGCCGAATCCGCGATGGCGGCCATTCCCGAAGAGACGTTGCGCACATGGGAGGCGCGGGGCGTGAGTCGCCGCGATTTTCTCACCTTCTGCTCCACCATGGCCGCCACCCTGGCCCTCCCCGTGACCTTCATGCCGCGCATCGCCGCGGCGCTGGAACAGGACGATACCCGCCCGCCGGTGATCTGGCTGGAATTCCAGAGCTGCAGTGGCGACTCGGAGGCCTTCCTGCGCTCCAGCGCACCGACCGCCGTGCAGATCATCCTCGACACCATCTCCCTCGAGTACGCCGAGATCGTCATGGCCGCCGCCGGACACCAGGCGGAAGAAGCCAGGCATCAGGCCATGGAGAAGTACAAAGGGCGCTATATCGCCATCGTTGAGGGATCGATCCCCACCGGTAAGAGCGGTGCCTACTGCACTGTCGCCGGGCAGAGTGCCGAAGAGATCACCCGCAAGGTGTGCGGCAACGCCCTGGCCACCATCGCCGTGGGAACCTGCGCCACCTTCGGTGGACTGCCGGCGGCGGCGCCCAACCCCACCGAGGCGCGTTCCGTCAAGGAAGTGGTGCCCAACGCGACGGTTCTCAACCTGCCCGGTTGCCCGGTCAATGCCGCCAACCTGTCGGCAGCCCTGGTTCATTTTCTCACTTTCGGCCGTCTGCCGGCGGCGGACCGTTTCGGCCGCCCCCGCTTCGCCTACGGCAAGCGCATTCACGACAACTGTGAGCGGCGCGGGCATTTCGATGCCGGCCAGTATGCCGAAACCTTCGGCGATTACGGCCATCGCCAGGGGTGGTGCCTGTACAAGCTGGGCTGCAAAGGCCCCGAGACCTGGCACAACTGCCCGACGGTGCGCTACAACGACGGCCTGAGCTGGCCGGTGATGGCAGGGCATGGCTGCATCGGCTGCTCCGAGCCGGGATTCTGGGACAGCATGACGCCCTTCTACCGGCGCCTGCCCAATGTGCCCGGTTTCGGCATTGAAGCGACCGCTGACAAGATCGGCCTCGGTCTGGCGGCGGCGACGGCGCTGGCGTTCGGTGCGCACGGCGTAGTGAGCGCATTCCGCAAAACGGACCAACACGAAGCCGAAAAGATTATCAAGGAGGATTGATCGATGTCGCGCAAAATTGTTGTTGATCCCATTACCCGCATCGAGGGGCACCTGCGCATCGAGGCCCGTATCGAAAACGGCCGCATTGTCGATGCCTGGAGTTCTTCCACGGCGTTCCGCGGTATCGAAACCATCCTCAAGGGGCGCGACCCCCGTGACGCCCATCATTTCACCCAGCGTTTCTGCGGGGTGTGCACCACCGTGCACTCCATGGCCAGTATCCGTGCGGTGGAGCATGCTCTCGGCATCCAGGTGCCGGACAATGCCCGCCTGATCCGCAACCTGATCATGGCGGCGCAGAACATCCAGGATCACATCGTTCACTTCTATCACCTGCATGCCCTCGACTGGGTCGATATCGTCAGCGCCCTGTCGGCGGACCCGGCCGCTACCAGCAGGTTGGCCCAGTCCATCTCCGACTATCCGCGTTCCAGCACCGCCTACTTCAAAACCGTGCAGGACAAGATCAAGGCTTTTGCCGGCACGGGACGGCTGGGGCCGTTCCAGAACGCCTACTGGGGGCATTCGGCCTACAAGCTGCCCCCGGAAGCCAACCTGATGGCGGTGGCCCATTATCTCGATGCACTCGACCTGCAGAAGGAGATCATCAAGATCCACGCCATCCTCGGCTCGAAAAACCCGCATCCGCAGACCTTCCTGGTGGGCGGCATGGCGATCCCCATTGATCCCGACAGCCAGAATGCCCTCAACGCCGACAAGATCGCGCAGCTGCGCAAATTCTTCCGCAAGGCGCGCGCCTTCACCGAGCAGGCCTATATCCCCGATCTGCTGGCGATAGCGTCGTTCTATACCGATTGGGCGCAGGTGGGGGGCGGCGTCGGCAACTTCCTCTGCTACGGCGATTATCCCGACCGCGAAAACGGCGGGCCGGACAGCTTTTTCATGCCGCGAGGCATTGTCATGGGGCGGGATCTCACGCGGGTACTGCCGGTGGACCAGGAAAAGATCGCCGAATATGTCACCCGCTCCTGGTACGAATACGCCGATGGCGACCAGCGCGGCCTGCATCCGTTTAAAGGGGAGACGGTGCCCAACTACACCGGCCCCAAGCCGCCCTACGATTTTCTCGATACGGAAGCGAAATACAGCTGGGTCAAGGCACCGCGTTACGACGATCAGCCCATGGAGGTGGGGCCGCTGGCCCGCATGGTGACGGCCTACGCCGCCGGACAGCCGCAGGTGCAGGAGATCGTTCACTTTGTCCTCAACAAGCTCAACGTCGGTGCCGAGGTGCTGTTCTCGACCCTGGGGCGCACCGCGGCGCGCGGCATGGAGACCCTGCTGCTGGCGCAGAAAGCCGAAACCTGGCTCGATCAGCTGGCCGACAACATGGGCCGCGGCATTCTCGAAACGCATAACGCAGAACGCTGGGAGCCCTCAACCTGGCCGAAAGAGGTGTTCGGCTACGGCTTCCATGAGGCGCCGCGTGGAGCGCTGGGGCATTGGCTGCGCATCGAAAACGGCGCCATCGCCAACTTCCAGGCCGTCGTGCCCTCCACCTGGAACGCCGGGCCGCGCGACGCCAAGGGGCAGATCGGCCCCTACGAAGCCGCTTTGATCGGCACCCCCATCGCCAACGAGGAACAGCCGCTGGAGATCCTGCGCACCATCCACTCCTTCGATCCCTGCCTGGCCTGCGCGGTGCATGTGCTCGATGGCAGGGGGAATGAGGTGGTTAACGTCCGCGTCGTGTAGGCCGAGGAGGTCGTATGCTAGAAATCCGCTATGTATGGGAATTTCCGGTTCGCCTGTCGCACTGGCTCAATGTGGTGAGCATCACCGCCCTGAGCTTGACCGGATTCTATATCGGCCACCCCTTTTTGAGTGCCGGCGAGGGCACCTGGATCATGGGCTGGATGCGCTTTCTCCACTTCGCTTTCGCTTACCTGTTTGCCGTCTCGGTGGTGATTCGCGCACTGTGGTTTCTGATCGGCAACCCGTATGCCTCCTGGCGCATGTTTTTTCCCTGGGCGACGCAGAAGGGTCGCGCCAACGCCATGAAATTTTTTCGCTATTACACCTTTACCGGCAAGCAGATCCCTTACGAGGTCGGTCACAACGCCCTGGCCTGCCTGGCTTATGCCCTGGTGTTTACCCTGTATTTTGTGCAGATTGCCAGCGGCTTCGCCCTTTACGGCCAGTTTGCCCCGGGCGGGCTGTGGGATACGCTGTTCGGCTGGATGCTGGTCTGGCCCGGCGCGCCGTACCTGCGCCTGGGGCATCATTTCATCATGTGGCTTTTGATCGGGTTTGTCATCAATCACATCTACAGCGCCTGGCTGATGGACGTCAAAGAAACCAACGGCACCATCAGCAGCATGTTCAGCGGATCCAAGTATATCGATCCCGAGGAACTCTGAAATATGTCGATTCTGGTACTGGGTTTGGGCAATGCCCTGATGGCTGACGATGCGATCGGGGGCAAGGTGGTGGAGTACCTGCGGGAGAGGTATGTTTTCGATCCCGATGTCGAGGTGATCGATGGCGGAACCCTGGGCCTCGACCTGCTGCCGCGCTTTGAAGGGGTCGCGCGCCTGCTTCTTGTTGATGCGGTGGATATGGGCGCTGAACCGGGAGAGGTGTTCCGGCTGGCAGGCGATGAGGTGCCGCGCGCCTTTGCCGACAAGCTGTCGGTGCACCAGATGGGGCTCAAGGATCTGCTCGCCGTGGCCGAGCTGCAGGGCGATCTGCCGCAGGAGGTGGTGTTGTGGGGAGTGCAGCCGGGTTGTATTGAAATGCGGTTGGAAATGACACCCGAGGTCAGTGCGGCGCTGCCCCGCGTGGCCGACGGCGTGCTTGCGGATCTGCAGGTTTGGAACGGCCGATGTTTCACTTCTTTGAAGGCGGACGAACTTCCCTCCCGAGATGCTTTTCATCGTTTATGAAAATCTGCCCTTGCCCCTGTTTTGGCGATGCTTTTTACCACCACTTTGGGCTTTTTTATTTTGATTGAATTTGTTAGAGTCACATTTCTGTGACAGACGTGGCAAAAGACCATTCACGGTATCGGTGCGCGGATGGGGCTGCGAAAAAAAATCTGAAAAGATCATCCGACAGGAGGCGTCAGCATCATGGACAACGCAGGCAAGGCAGAGGTCAGTGCGCAGGAGTTGGGATTGAACAGCGTGGGCGAGATCTACCACAACCTGGGCTACGATGAGCTGTTCGAGCACGAGACACGCAACGAGGAGGGGCGGGTTGCCGCCAACGGTACCATGATGGTGGACACGGGCAAGTTCACCGGCCGCTCCCCCAAGGACAAGTATTTCGTCCATCAGAAGCCTTCCTTCGAACATATCGCCTGGGGCAAAATCAACCAGCCCATGGCTCCCGAAGTTTTCGACGAACTCTACGGCGAGGTGACCAGCTACCTCGACGGTAAAAATCTTTATGTCACCGACGGTTTCTGCGGCGCCAACGAAAAAACCCGCAAGGCGGTGCGTTTCATCACCGAGTTCGCCTGGCAGTCTCATTTCGTCAAGAACATGTTCATCCGCCCCAGTGAAGAGGAGCTGAAGAATTTCAAGCCCGACTTCACCGTCTACAACGCCAGCAACCTGGTCAACGCCGACTGGGAGCGCCACGGCCTCAATTCCGAGGTGTTCGTCAGCTTCAACATCGAAAAGGATGTGGCGATCATCGGCGGCACCTGGTACGGCGGTGAGATGAAAAAAGGCATCTTCACCATGATGAACTACTGGCTGCCGCTGCAGGGGATCCTCTCCATGCACTGCTCGGCCAACGTGGGCAAGGACGGCGATGTGTGCCTGTTCTTCGGCCTGTCCGGCACCGGCAAAACCACCCTCTCCACCGATGCCTCGCGCAAGCTGATCGGCGACGACGAGCACGGCTGGGACGATGACGGGATTTTCAACTTCGAAGGCGGCTGCTACGCCAAGTGCATCAACCTTTCGAAAGAGAGCGAGCCGGAGATCTACAACGCCATCCGCCGCAACGCACTGCTCGAGAACGTGGTGTCCAATGACGACGGCGTGATCGATTTTGATGACAGCTCCAAAACGGAAAACACCCGCGTTTCCTATCCCATCGAGCATATCGAAAACCACGAGCCGAGCCTCAAGGGGGATCATCCTAAAAACATCATCTTCCTGACCTGCGATGCCTTCGGCGTACTGCCCCCGGTCAGCAAGCTGACCAAAGAGCAGGCCATGTACTACTTCCTGAGCGGCTATACCGCCAAGGTGGCCGGTACCGAACGCGGTGTGACCGAGCCGCAGGCGACCTTCTCCGCCTGCTTCGGGGAAGCCTTTCTGCCGCTGCCCCCCACCGTCTATGCCAAGCTGCTGGGCGAAAAGATGGAGAAGCACAATGTCAACGCCTACCTGGTCAATACCGGATGGGTCGGCGGCGGCTACGGCGTCGGCAAACGCATGAGCATCAAGGCGACCCGCGCCTGCGTCAACGCGATTCTCGACGGCAGCATCGAAAAAGCCGAGTTCGAGCAGACCCGCTGGTTCCGCCTGAACATCCCCAAGGCTCTGCCGGGGGTCGACAGCGCGCTGCTCAATCCCCGCAATGCCTGGCCCAACAAGGAAGACTTCGATAACAGCGCCAACCGGTTGGCCGGGATGTTCATCGACAATTTCAAGAAGTACATCAAGGACAGCGACGACTTCGATTTCACCCAGGCCGGACCCCGGCGCTGATTGCGGCTTCCGCTCAGAACGAATCACATCACAGCAACGGGGCGGCCTTTCCACGCGGGAGGCCGCCTTTTTTTGGTGAGTTCCCAACTCCCTCTTGACATAACAGGGGGACAGGATTCATTTATAGGCAAAAACATGGACGGACTCTTTTCAGGCCCTGTCCTCCGGAGGATAATTTTTTTTGAAAAACAAGATTGAACAACAGGATATCGTAATCCCTGAAACCCTGCCGCTGTTGCCGGTGCGCGACGTGGTGGTCTTTCCCTATATGATTCTGCCGCTGTTCGTCGGCCGGGAGAAATCCATAGCGGCGGTGGAGGAGGCGCTGGCCGGCGATCGCCTGATCATGCTCGCCGCTCAGCGCGAATTCGCCGAGGAAGAGCCGGAAGTCGACGATATCCACGGCGTCGGCACGATTGCGCTGATCATGCGCATGCTCAAACTGCCCGATGGACGGGTCAAGATTCTGGTGCAGGGGCTGAGCCGCGCCCGCATTACAGGCTTCACCGAGCAGGAGTCCCTGTTCCGTGTCAATGTGGAAAGACTTGAAGAGCCGGAGGTCGATTCTTCACTGGAAACCGAGGCCCTGATGCGCACTGTCCGCAACCAGTTGACCCAGGCGGTCAATCTCGGGCGCGAAGTGTCGCCCGAAGTGATGGTGGTGGTGGAGAACATGGAGGATGCCGGCAGCCTGGCCGACGTTATCGCCAGCAACGTCGGGATCAAGGTGGTCGAGGCGCAGGAGGTGCTGGAAATCCTCGATCCGCTGCAGCGCCTGCGGCGGATCAAGGACATTCTTGCCCGTGAACTGGAGCTGCTCTCCATGCAGGCCGAGATCCAGACCCAGGCCAAGGAGGAGATGGGCAAGAGCCAGCGGGAATATTTCCTGCGCGAGCAGTTGCGCGCCATCCAGGCGGAACTCGGGGATACCGACCAGCGCGCCCAGGACGTGGCCGAGCTGAGTGAAAAACTCAAGAAAGCCGGCTTGCCGAAAGAAGCGCGTGAAGAGGCCGAAAAGCAACTGCGCCGCCTGGAATCCATGCACGTCGAATCGGCCGAATACTCCATGCAGCGCACCTACCTGGAATGGCTGGTGGAGCTGCCGTGGAAGAAAAGCACGCGCGACAACCTCGACCTGGTCAAGGCAGGGGGCGTGCTCGATGAAGATCACTACAACCTGGAAAAAGTCAAGGAACGCATCCTCGAATTTCTCGCGGTGCGCAAGCTCAAAAAAGAGATGAAGGGGCCGATCCTGTGTTTTGTCGGTCCGCCCGGCGTGGGTAAAACCAGTCTTGGGCGCTCCATCGCCCGCGCCCTGGGACGCAAGTTCATGCGCATCTCTCTCGGCGGCATGCGCGACGAGGCGGAAATCCGCGGCCATCGCCGTACCTACATCGGCGCGCTTCCGGGGCGCATCATTCAGGGGATCAAACAGTGCGGCACCAACAATCCGGTCTTCATGCTTGACGAGATCGACAAGATCGGCGCCGATTTCCGTGGTGATCCCTCGTCGGCGCTGCTCGAAGTGCTCGATCCCGAGCAGAACTATGCCTTCTCGGACCACTACATCAATCTGCCCTTCGACCTGTCCAACGTGATGTTCATCGCGACCGCCAACATCATGGACCCGGTGCCTTCGGCGCTCAAGGACCGCATGGAGGTCATTCGGCTGTCAGGCTATTCCGCCGAGGAGAAGCTGCATATCGCCGAGCGCTATCTGATCCCGCGCCAGCGCGAGGCCAACGGCCTGAAAGAGAACCAGGCGCGTTTTTCCAAAAACGCTCTTCTCAAATTGATTACCGAGTACACGGCCGAAGCCGGTCTGCGTAACCTCGAGCGGGAGATCGGCAGCATCTGCCGCAAGATCGCCCGGCAGTTCGCCGAAGGGCGGCGCAAAAAACCTGTCACCGTCAGCGAAACAGCGGTGGCGCGCTTTCTCGGCGCCCCGCGCTTCCTGCCGGAAGAAGAGCGCGAAAAGAACGAGATTGGGGTGGTGACGGGCCTGGCCTGGACTGAAGTCGGCGGCGAGGTGCTTCTTGTCGAGGTTAACACCATGAAGGGCAAGGGTGCCCTGACCCTGACCGGACATCTGGGTGAGGTGATGAAGGAGAGCGCCCAGGCAGCCCTCTCCTATGCGCGCGCTCACGCCGACGAACTGGGGATTGCCCCAGATTACTTCGAGACCCACGACCTGCATGTGCATGTCCCGGCGGGAGCGATCCCCAAGGACGGGCCTTCGGCCGGTGTCACCATGGTGACGGCCATGATCTCGGCCCTCACCCGCAAACCGGTCGATAAAGATGTCGCCATGACGGGCGAGATTACCCTGCGGGGCAAGGTGCTTCCCGTCGGCGGGCTCAAGGAAAAGGTCCTGGCGGCGGTACGCCACCATGTGAAAAAAGTGTTGGTGCCTGCCCGCAACGAAAAGGATATAGACGAGCTGCCCCCTCATCTGCGCCGCAAGGTCCGCCTGGTCCTGGTGCGCAACATCGAAGAGGTTCTTGAACACGCCCTGGTGGATGAGGTATGAGTCCTGGCGGACTGGGGGAGTTTGAGTTCATCGAGCGCTTGCGCCGCCGCTGTGATCCAAACGGCGCGCTGGTGCGGGGCATCGGCGACGACTGCGCGGTGGCACGAGTCCCGGCGGGAGAGCTGCTGCTGACTTCCACCGACCTGCTGATCGAGGACGTGCATTTCCGCACTGCCTGGATCGACATGCATGACCTGGGACGGAAAAGCGTCAGTGTCAATGTCAGCGATGTGGCGGCCATGGGAGGACAGCCCTTGTCACTCTTCCTGGCGCTCGGCATCCCCGCCGACCTCTCTCTTGAGGATCTGGACCGTTTTACCGAAGGCGTGCTTTCGGCCTGCCGCGATTACGGTGCCGTGCTGGCCGGTGGCGACACCTGCCGTTCACCGCGCGGCCTGTTTATCAGCGTCACGGTGGAGGGAGCGGTGCCCGATGGGCTGCAGGTCACCCGGGACGGGGCGCGTCCCGGCGACCTGGTGTGGGTTTCGGGCACCCTGGGCGACAGCGCCCTGGCCCTGCGTGAACTCCTGGCGGGCCGTCAGCCCCCCGAAGAATGCCTCCGCCGCCACCACGATCCGCGGGCGCGGGTCGAGCTTGGCCGTACCCTGGCCGCGCAGCGGTTCGCTTCGGCCATGATCGATATTTCCGACGGGCTTTTCTCCGACCTGGGTCATATTCTTGACGCGTCAGGCTGCGGGGCTGTCTTGCGCCGCGACCTGCTGCCCCTTTCTCCCGCGTTTCTTGAATTTCAGCAGCACCAGCCGGAAGTGAACGATCTCGCCCTGACCGGCGGCGAAGATTACGAGCTGCTCTTTACCTCTCCCCCCCAGCATGCAGAAGCGGTGCGTGCCCTCGCCACCCCCGATCTGCCGCTCACAGAAATCGGCCAAATCACGGTCTCCACCGACGGATTGCGCATCGTGGACGCACAGGGGACCCTCCGCATGCCCACCCGCTCAGGCTTCGATCATTTTGCGTAAAAAACATTTGGCTTAAGGCTTTGGGCATAAGGCTTCAGGCACGCCCAAAGCCTCTTCCCTTCCTTGTCTGTCCCCTTTCCCGTTCTGTCTCCCGCATCGGCCCAATTCTTGCTTTAAAAATTAAGCCCATTTTAAGGTGAGAATTGTTATGAAGATTGATTTACCGGAGCCGGCACCCAGGGAAGATCGTCTTGCCCGGCATCTCTTTGTCGGGGCTGATGTCGACGAGCAGACACTGGAGGAGGTGCGGCAGGTTCTGTTGCAGAAGCGCCAGTTCGATCTCGGGATGTACAAGGATGCCTGCATCCGCCGTCGCATCGCGGGGCGCGTGCGTGCGCGCGGCTTTCAGCAGGCGCGCGCCTATCTCGATCTGCTGGCGGTGGACGAAGAGGAAGTTACCGCCCTCATGTCGGCGATGACGATTCATGTGTCCCAGTTCTTCCGCAATCCCAGTACGTTTGATGTGCTTCGCGAGGAGGTCGTGCCGGAAATGTTCCGCCGCCTGCGGCGAGAAGGGCAGCGCGAACTGCGGGTGTGGAGCGTCGGCTGTGCCGGTGGTGAGGAACCCTATTCCGTCGCCCTGCTGATGGAGCAACTGGTGCCGCCCCGCATGCGTTACAGTATTCTGGCGTGCGACATCACCCCGGTGGTGCTGGAAAAAGCACGGGAGGGCCTGTTCGACGGCCCTCGCCTGACCCATGTACCGGATGAGTTGCGTGACAGGCATTTCAGCCTCGAAGAGGGACGGTGGCGAATCAATGAGCGGCTGCGCAGCAAGGTGAAATTCTGCACCCACAATGTGCTCAGTGATGAGCCTTATTCCGAGGCGGACCTGATCCTGTGCCGCAATGTGCTGATTTACTTTTCGCGTCCGGACCAGGCGCGGGTGCTGGAAAGGTTTGCCGCGGCGCTGCCCGAGAATGGGGTTCTCGTGCTTGGACGGGCGGAAACTCTCAGCGGTTCGAGCCGGGAGCAGTTCACGGTGCACAATCCGGCGGAGCGCATTTTTTTCAAGCGTGGCTGCGCAGAGCGGTGAGGGGAGAGGAATGAGGAGCAAGGAGTGAAGCGATGCGGATAGAAATTGCCTACAAATTTATCATGGGGTTCATCATCGTGGTGGCCTCTACGGTCGCCCTCGATGCGCTGGTGCCGCGACTTGGCGTTCCGCAAGGGTGGCAGGATCTGGTAACCACGACGGGGGCACTGCTGATCGGCCTGGTGCTGGGCTCGATCTTTTCCAAGGCCTTTACCGCCAATATCGGTGCCCTTACCGGTGCAGCGGAACGCATCAGCCAGGGCGATCTGAGCCAGCCTGTCGAACTGCATCACAATAATTTTCCGGACGAGACGGCCGATGTGGCCGGTTCGCTCTCGAAACTCAGCGACAGCCTGCGCCGACTGGTCGGCAGCATTCGTTCTTCGGCGGTGATGGTGTCCGATTCGGCGCAGGGGCTTTCGGCGTCCTCCCAGCAGATGAGCGCGACCGCCCATCAGGTGGCCGGCGCCACGGAGCAGATCAGCCGCGGCGCGGAGAACCAGGCCGAGATGGTGGAGAAAGCCACCCAGGTCATCCGCGACATGGCACTGGCCATCGATCAGGTTGCCGCCTCTGCCCAGAAGGTGGCGGCCTCGGCCAATGACACCTCTCTGACCGCCCAGCATGGCGGCGAGATGAGCCGCAGCGCTCTCGACAACATGCAGCAGGTGCTGGCCGAAGTGGCCGGCAGCGGCGACCAGATCCTCAATTTCAGCTCCATGGTCAACCAGATCGGTCAGATTACCGAAGTGATTACCGGGATCTCGGAGAAGACCAACCTGCTGGCTCTCAATGCGACCATCGAGGCGGCACGGGCCGGCGAATACGGGCGCGGCTTCGCGGTGGTGGCCGAGGAGGTCAGCAAGCTGGCCGACAGCAGCGCGGCTTCCGCCCAGGAGATCACCCGCTTGATTGAAACCATTCGTGAAGAGAGCACACGGGTGCAATCCTCCATGAAGCAGAGCATCGAGCGCATCGATGCCGGCCAGAAGGCGATTACCATTACCGATAAGGCCTTTGCGGAAATCATCGAGACCGCGGTGGACACACAGACCAAGGCCGACGGCATCGCGGAGCTTTCTGGGCGCCAGACCGAAGGATCGCGACACATGGTCAAAATCATTGAAGAGATCGCCAAGGTGGCTGAAGACAACGCCGCCTCGACGGAGCAGGTCTCGGCGGCGACCCAGGAGCAATCCGCTTCGATGGAAGAGATGGCCCACAGCGCCCAGGATCTTTCTGCGCTCTCGGAAGATCTGCTCAGCCTGGTGAGCCGTTTCCGCCTTGGCGATGAGAAGCAATGACATGCAGGCATCGTCGCAGCAGATTCTGATTTTCGGTCTGGGCGAAGAATGGTACGGTCTGGAGATTGACGAGGTTCAGGAGGTGGTTGCCGCGCCGCGCCTTCATCCGGTACCGCGTGCGCCCTGCTGCCTGTCTCACGCCATTAATTTTCACGGCCGGGTGGTGGTGGTGCTCGACCTGCCTGCCTGGCTGGGTTTTGAACGGGGGAAACGTGATCCCCGGGTAATCGTCCTGTCCGCCCCAAGCGCCGGCCTGGCTCTGGCCGTCGACCGGGTGGGACGCATTGTGCCCCTTGAGGATGACGCGGTGATGCCGTGCGAATCCGAAGAGGATGCGCGGGCCTTCATTCGTGGAGTGTTCGATCATCAGGGGCGCATGATCAATCTGCTGGATACGGATCGCCTGCTGGCGAGCCTCAGACAAGACGCCAATCTTCGAGGAGGAACACCGGCCCATGAATGTTCTGATAGTTGACGACGCCCTGTTCATGCGCAATTTGCTCAGGGGTATTTTCGAGAGAGCGGGCTTTGCCGTGGTCGGGGAAGCCGGCGACGGCGCCGAGGCTGTGGAAAAGTACCGGACCCTGCGCCCTGAGCTGGTCATGATGGATATCGTCATGCCGGAGAAAAGCGGCATCGAGGCCCTCAAAGAGATTGTTACCGAGGATCCGGCCGCCTGCGTGGTCATGTGCAGTGCGCTCGGGCAGGAGAAGCTGGTGATGGAAGCGGTGCAGAGCGGCGCACGGGATTTTATCGTCAAGCCCTTCAAGGATGACCTGGTGCTTGAAACCGTTAAACGGGTGACTGGCGCCGCTTGAGGGCGGATGCGGGAGACGCGGCATGGACATGTCCAAATATCGCGCTCTTTTCTTCTCCGAGGCACGGGAGCACCTCGCCGGAATGGGGCGTCTGCTGGTGGCCCTGGAGCATGACAGCCGGGATGTGCAGACGGTTGAAGCCCTTTTTCGCGAGGCACACTCCATCAAGGGGATGGCGGCCTCCATGGGGTATGACCGGACCGCCGAGCTGGCGCACGGCCTGGAAGATATGCTTGATCGCTGTCGTGCCGGGGGAGAGGTGCCGCCCGCACGTGTCGACCGGTTGCTGCAGGGCCTTGATCTGCTGGAATCGCTGATCAACGACCTGGACGCCGACCAGCCTGAGAGGGAGATCGGTGATTTTCTTGCCGAACTGCAGTCCGCAGAGCAGACCGGCGGCAACCCTGACGAAAAGGTGTATGCCCAGCAAATTTCGCCGCCTGGTCAGAAGGAGGCCGGCGAAAGTGCTGAAAAAGCTCAGCCTGAATCCGGGCGAACGGGAAAAGCGGTACCGGGGAGCGCTAAAGAGACTCCGGAGCCGGAGCCGGAGCAGGAGCGGAGCCTGAGGAAATGGGATGTGCGGATCGAGCTTGCGCCCGAGACAGCCATGCCGGCGGCCCGCCTGCTGTTGCTGCTCAATCGCATCAAATCCCGCGGCCGCATTCTGGCCTGTTCCCCCGATGAAAAATCCCTTCAGGATGGCGGAGCGCATTTCCGCGTTGATGTGCGTCTGGAGAGCGGCGATGACGACTCTGCCCTGCGCGATCTTCTTAAAAGTCATTCCGAGATCGGGCGCCTTCAGGTCGCCCCTCACAAGCCGCCGGTCAGGCGTGCCCCCTCGCGCCGAGCCGATCAGGCGCGCACCGTCCGGGTGCGCACCGAGCTTCTCGACCATTTCATCAACCTCGCCGGAGAAATGATCACCCAACGCCACCGCCTGCACAGCGCCCAGAAGAGCCATGACTGGGAGGATCTGCGCGGCGGCATTGACGGCATGGCGCGGCTGGTGACCGACCTGCATCATCATATCCTTAAAGTGCGCATGATGCCGCTGGAGAGCATCACCGGCCATCTGCCCCGCGTGGTGCGCGATCTGGCACGCAAAAGCGGCAAACAGGTTTCCTTCACCCTGAGCGGCGAAGAGATCGAGCTTGATCGCGCGATTCTCGAAGAGTTGGCCGATCCCCTGGTGCACATGGTGCGCAATGCCGTCGATCACGGCATCGAGCAGTGTGGTCGCGTCCGCATCGAGGCGCGGCGCGAGAAGGATCTCGTGGTGCTGGATGTGATGGATGACGGACGCGGCATCGATCCCGAAGCGGTGCGTAGAAAAGCGGTGCAGCGCGGCCTGCTCAGTACCGAACAGGTGCGGCAGCTGCCGGAATCGGATCTGCTGCTGCTGGTCTGCCGCCCCGGGTTTTCCACCGCAGAGGCGGTCACCGATATTTCAGGCCGCGGGGTCGGTATGGATGTGGTGAAAACGGTGGTGGAGGGCTTCGGTGGCACATTGGAGATTTTTTCACGACCGGGCAAGGGAACCCGCATCCAGCTCAAGCTGCCCCTGTCGGTGGCGATCATCCAGCTGTTGCTGGTGCGCTGCGGGACACAGGTGGTCGGATTGCCCATTACCTGCGTGCAGCGGCTGCTGACCCTGCCCCGCGACCAGATTCAATCCAGCGGCAAGCGGCTGGCGGTGCGCCTCGATGACGGAATCGTGCCGCTTTTATCCCTGCGTAAAATTCTGCAGCTTGAAACCATCCCTCTGAGCGGTTCCATCCCTGTGGTGGTGACTGAAATGCGCGGGCGCCGCATCGGCCTGGTGGTCGACGCACTGGCCGGCCAGCGCGAAGCCTTTGTCAAGACTCTGGATTTTCCTCTCAACCAGATTACAGGCGTCACCGGAGCCAGCATCCTCGGTGACGGCCGGATTCTGTTTGTCATCGATCCGCGCCAGATGCTTGAAGGCCGGGCGATGGCCCCACCTCAGCGTGCAGGAGCTTCCGTATGACGTTCGAACAGCTGAATGCGAGACAGACCGACGCCCTCAAGGAGATCAGCAATATCGGCATGGGGCATGCCGCCACCGCACTGTCTCAGCTGTTGGGGGAAACGGTGATGCTGAAGGTGCCGCGTGTTACGGTGACGGAATTTTCCGCCGTGCCCGAACTGATCGGCGGTGCGGAAAAGCCGGTGGTGGGGATCATTCTGCGCATTCTCGGCGACGCCTGCGGCAGCCTGCTGCTGATCTTCCCCTGCGACAGTGCTTCGCGCCTGCTGTCGGGGCTTCTGGGGCCGGGCTGCGGCGAAGGTGAATTCAGCGAGATGGATATTTCAACGCTGAAAGAGGTGGGCAATATCGTCGCATCGGCCTATCTTTCGGCCCTGGGGCAGATGCTCAACCTGTCTCTGATTCCCTCGGTCCCCGCCATGGCGTGCGATATGGCCGGTGCCGTGATCGATCAGGTCCTGGTCGAACTCGGCGGCTCCACCGATATGGCCCTGATGCTGGAAACGCAGTTTCATGGCGGCGGACAGAACCAGGATGCCGTGACCGGTCACTGTTTCGTGTTGCCGGACCCTGACTCGCTGCGTGCCATCTTCCAGGCGATGGAGGAGCTTTCATGAACCAGCGGCTGCGGATCGGCATCGCCGAAATGCACTGTGCCCGCGCCCCTGGGCTGCTTGTGACCCATGGACTCGGTTCCTGCCTCGGTATCACCCTCTACGATGCGACGGCCAAGATCGGCGCCATGGCCCACACCCTCCTTCCTGAGCCGCGTCCCGGCGAAGAGCCGACGCGCCCCGCCAAATTTGTCGTAACCGCCGTAGAGCAGATGCTGGTTGAGCTGGCCGGCATGGGGGTCGTGCGTGAGCGGCTGGTGGCCAAGCTGGTGGGCGGCGCCAACATGTTCGTCGCGCTTCAGCCTCCGTCGCGCGAGCTGATCGGCGAGCGCAATGCACGTGCCGCACGGGAAACGCTGGCCGCGCTGAATATCCCCTTGGTGGGAGAGGACACCGGCGGTGAACATGGCCGCAGCGCCGAGTTCGACCTGAGTACCGGGGACGTTCGCATCCGCACCTTGCGCGCCCGCGATTGTCGCGCGGTTTTATGAAGATGGCGAAAAGTGCCCCTTGTCATGGGAGCTGGAACCCCATGCTGAACGGGTGCATTTTAAAAAAGACTCGTTTTTACACGCCATCCGTTTTAAAATCTCCTCCTTAGGTCCAAAAAGACAAGGAGGATTTTTTATGTCCAGAATTCTGGCTCTGCTGCTCACGGCCCTGTTGCTGCCGATGAGCGTCTGGGGCGCATCTGAAGAAAGCATTTCCCTCAGCGATGTGGTAAGCGCACTGGAAACCCCTTTCAAGGGAACCGATCCCGCCGCGGCCATCTACGATTTCGAAGCCGATTTCTTCCAGGAGTCGCGCATTGCCTCTCTTGACCGCGCGCAGCGGGGGCGCGGTTCCGTGTGGTTCAAGTTCAACCGGACTGTCAGCCGCGAAGGCAGCAATCCCATGTTCCGCTGGGAATACCGGCAGCCCACGATGCAGGAGATCGTCTGCGACGGCGAGACGCTGTGGGTCTATCTGCCGGAAAACAACCAGGTGATTCAGTCCGACATCTCCTCGGTCACTGGTCGGGCGGCGGAAAATCCGGTCACTTTTCTCACCGGACTGGGCAATCTGTCACGGGATTTTTCCATTCGCTGGGCGTCGCCCAATCGCGATGCCGAAGGAAACTTTGTGCTGGAACTGCAGCCGCGTCGCGTCTCACAGCTCGTCTCCAGCATGCGCATGGTGGTCGACAAGGATGTCGTAAGTGACCAGCGCAACCTCTCCGGGGCTTCAGGCGTCCGCCACGAGCAATTGTTCCCGATTCTGTCTACCACGGTTCACGACCCCAACGGCAATTCCACCGTGATCGAGTTCAGCGGAATCCGGGTCAACCGCGGGCTGAGCGATTCCTTCTTCAACTTCATCCTGCCCGCCGACGTTGAAGTGGTGCGCCCGGAAGATATGCCCGGGTTCTGATCTGATTTTCAGACTAGCTTTTCAGGAGAAGAGACATGCCGAGTTTCGATATCGTATCCGAGGTCGATCCGCAGGAGATCGACAACGCTGTCAATCTGACCACCAAGGAAGTGGCGCAGCGCTATGATTTCAAGGGTTCCGACAACGAAATCACCTTCGACAAGGATGCCATCACCATCCTGGCCGCCGACGACTACAAGCTGCAGGCCATCATCGACATCCTCAAAGGCAAGCTGGTGCGCCGCAACGTTTCCCCCAAATGCCTCGATCCCGGCAAGAAAGAGCCCGCCTCCCACGGCGCTGTGCGCCAGCGGCTGGCCATCGTGCAGGGGATCGACAAGGAGAAGGGCAAGCAGATCGTCAAGCTGATCAAGGACACCAAGCTCAAGGTGCAGGCCCAGATCATGGAGGATCAGGTGCGGGTCACCGGTAAGAAGATCGACGACCTGCGCGAGGTGATCGACCTGCTCAAGGGGCAGGACCTGGGGATTGAGCTGCAGTTTGTCAATATGCGGTCTTAAAACTTCATTCAACGGAGAGGCGCGGAGGAAAAGAGAGACGGAGAGAAAAGCAGAGGCGAAAATCGAAGATTAAAGCATCAACACCAAGGGATCGGGGACACCCATGCCAAGGGTCTTTGTCGCCAGGGATGGCGACAAGAAGCCCCAGGGATGGGTTCATGCGTCCCTTGGCATGGGTGTCCCCGGTCCCGGCTCGCGGCGTTATTTTAAACTAACCGCAATCGTATAGCCCCTCTTTCTCTCCCTCTCCGCCTCTTTTTCCTCTGCGCCTCTCCGTTAAATATTCAGGTTTCAAGATGACAAAAAATTTGTACGACAATATTCGCGACATTATCGAAGGCGGTGGGCGTATCAGCGATGAACAGGCGCTGGCGCTGTTCGAGGATGATGACCTGCTGGCGGTGGGCGAGTTGGCGGCGCTCGCCAACCGGCGCAAAAACGGCGACAGGGTGTATTTCAATGTCAATCGCCACATCAACTACACCAACCTGTGCGTCAACCGCTGTACCTTCTGCGCTTTCTGCCGGGAAGAGGGGGAGGACGACGGCTACACCCTGAGCCTCGATGACATGCTGGCCCGTGCCGCCGAGGCCCGTGCCGCCGGTGCGACCGAGATCCACATGGTCGGCGGGCTGCATCCGGAGCTGCCCTACGGCTTCTACCTCGATATGCTCGCCGCCATTCACACCGCGGAACCGACCCTGCACATCAAGGCCTTCACGGCGGTGGAGATCGATTATTTTGCCCGCCTGGCAGGCAAATCCATTGTCCAAGTGGTGGAGGATCTCAAGGAGGCAGGCCTCGGTTCTCTGCCGGGGGGCGGCGCCGAGATTTTCAGGCAGGAGGTGCGCGACCGCATCTGTCCGGAGAAGATTTCAGGGGAAAGGTGGCTGGAGGTGACCGAGCAGATTCATCAGGCCGGGTTGAAAAGCAACGCCACCATGCTGTTCGGCCACCTGGAGACCCTGGCCGATCGGGTCGACCACATGAGCCGTTTGCGGGCCCTGCAGGATCGCACGGGCGGCTTTCAGGCCTTTATCCCGCTGGCTTTTCAGCCGGATAATACGCGGGTGCCGGGAGCACGCGGGGTCGGGGGCGTCGATGCCCTTAAAACCCTAGCTGTCAGCCGCATCTACCTCGACAATTTTCAGCACATCAAGGCCTACTGGGTGATGCTTGGCCTCAAGATCGCCCAGGTGGCGCTGGCCTTCGGCGTCAACGACCTCGACGGCACGGTGGTTGAGGAAAAGATTGGCCATGACGCCGGCGCCGATTCGCCCCAGGCGATGCAGAAAGAGCAACTCTGCGCCCTGATCCGCAAAGCCCATCGGGTTCCGGTCGAACGCGACACTCTCTACCGCGAAATCTCAGCTGCTTAGACCAGTTCCCGCTCGAAATTGAAACTCGACGTCTGTGCCGGCGGGCGATCTTCCGCATAGGCCGCCAGAATCTGCTTGCCGCGCGGGGAGAAGGCGCCGACGTGGGCGAGGTCCACCACGAAGCGCTCCGTCCCCGTGGCGCGCAGCTCCGCCAGGTGACCGATCAGTGAAAAGTCCGTTTCCGAGCTGATGGTGGTCAATCCCCCGCGGCTCTGGACGATATATTTTTCGTCGCGATCGGAGACCACCGGCCGGTCCGAGCGCACCCCCTTGATGTGAATGCGGGACGTGATCAGCGGAATCTGTCCATGAACGGTGATCGCGGTCTCGACCCCCGTGTCGCGGCGCAGCAGCGCGGCCAGGTTCTCCCTGTCATCCTCCGGGTAGAGAGTCACTTCCCCGATCCCAAGATCCTTCCAGGCGGAGACGGCCTGCGTGTTGAGAGAAAACAGCCGGTATCCGGCCGTCAGTTTCAACGTCTCCTGCTCCCTTACCCCGTTGAACAGCTCAAAATGCCCGAGATTGTTGAGCCGGAAAGAGTGAAAGCCGGCAGAAACCAAGGCGTGTACCGCATCCCTGGCCTGCTGCCAGGTTGTATCGAACAGGATAAAGGGCAGATCCCAGGTCACCTGCTCGCGGCGATTGCGCAGTTTCGCGACGCCGGCGGCGATATCCGCGGCGCGATGAGGGACCAGCGGCACGATGATCCGGTCGACCGCCGGATCGTTGAGCAGGTGAAGGTCGCGTAAAGACCCCAGGGCGACAGTCAGCCGTGCGTTTTTGGCGGGCGCAGCTTCTTTTTCAGGCAGCAGTGCGGCCTGGGCTTGTTCCAGATGTGAACGGCGCTGCTGCTCCCGGTCGCGGGCGATGAGCCCGGCCAGTTCTCCGTAGAAGGTCCGTCGGATTTCCTTGAGCTCCCGCGGCGGGATCACGACCGGCGGCAGATCGGCAGTGTGCAGCTCCGCCAATTCCAACGGCGTATCTCCTCCCCGTGCGAAAACTTCCTTGAGCGTCTCGGTGTTGAGCGGATTGTTCTGCGCCTCAAACGAGCTGACGTCGAAAGAGCGCTCGAGGGTAACCTCGCCGCTTTGCGCTTTCAGCTGCAGCTGCCCGTTCTGTAATCTGACGGACAGGGAGACCGGCAGCGGCCGAGGCGGCGCACCCTTCAGGCGGCGTCGGCATGCGGCGTCACTCAAGGTAAATGCCTTTCGGGAAGAAACCTTGAACACCGCGTCGCCTTTTTTGAATCGATTCTCGAAGGGGGAGGGCACATTGACCAGGGTGCCTCCGGGGGCCTGCTTGGCGGAGCGCTTGCCGATACTCAGCGTCTTGACGGTAAAGGCGGTGCCGGCCTGGTCGCTGTGCGGCTGGACCCGCAGCCGGTCGCCGATATGCAGGGCGTCGCGCGTCTTGAACGTGATGGAGCTTCGGCCGGCGGCGCTGATTTCACCCAGAAAGCGCCCGGTGGCGCCTTTGACCGAGGGTACCGCGATATCGGTGGGGCGCGGGCCGGTGAGAAAACCGCGCGTCGGCAGCCGTCCGAAGGAGAGCTTGAGGGACTGTTTGGCTTCGCGGACCGCCTCCTTGCGTTGGGCGGGGGCGGCGTCAATGACCTGGCGGTAGGCGCCAACCACTGCCGCCACGTACTCGGCGCTTTTCATGCGCCCTTCGATTTTGAGGCTGCCGATCCCGGCAGCCATCAGCTCCGGCAGCAGGTCGATGGCGCACAGATCGTTGGGCGAGAAATAATAACCCTGCTGCTGTTGATAGCGGTAGCGCCGGCGGCAGGGCTGGGCGCAGCGACCACGGTTGCCGCTCTGCCCGCCGAGCCAGGAGGAGAAGTAGCACTGGCCGCTGAAGCTGAAGCATAGGGCGCCATGGACGAAATGTTCCAGCTCGAGGCGGGTCTGCTTGCGGAGGGCGGCGATCTCCTCCAGCGTCAGCTCACGCGCCAGTACCGCGCGGGAAAACCCGAGTTTTTCCAGGGTGCGCACTCCGGCCGCATTGTGAATTGTCATCTGGGTCGAGGCGTGCAGGCGCAGACCGGGGAAATGGGTGCGGGCCAGCCGCCACACCGCCGCATCCTGAACGATGACGGCATCCACACCCTGGTGCTCGAGGTCGGCCAGGGTGCGGACGAGGGTCGGCAGTTCGGCTTCCTTGATCAGCGTATTGAGGGTGACGTAGATCTTGCGGTCGCGCTCGTGGGCGTAATCGAGCATGTGGCCGAGATCGTCGAAGGTGACATTTTTGGCCTTGGCCCGGGCGCTGAATTCAGGCAGTCCGCAATACACCGCATCGGCGCCGTTTTCCATGGCGGCGAAAAAGGCTTCCAAACTGCCCGCGGGAGAAAGAAGCTCCGGCCTGGAATCAGATCCACGGCGGGAGGTCGATGCTCGACTCATTCAGTCTCGCCCCCGTTGGCGGCGCCATCCAGCAGTTCGCCCATGCGCTTGAGATCGGCGCCGGAGAGATACTCGCCGTTGATCCAGTATTTGGGGGTACCGCGTACACCGAGCTTCTGCACCACCTGCAGATGCTCACCCAGGCGGCCGCTGTCCTGGTATTCCGGCAGCGGCTGATCGTCATAGCGCCCGGCCATGACATCCTCATAGGCGTCGGCCGGATTATCGGCAGAGAGAATAAAGCGGACTTTCTCATCCGCCTCGGGGTGCATTTTCAGAGGGAGGAAGAAGATATAGCGGGTGACGTCGTCACGCTGGCTCAGAAATTCGCTCCCTTTGCGGCAGAATGGGCAGTCGGGGTCAGTCACTTCGATCACGGTGTTTTTCCCGGTGCCGATTTTAAGGGCTTTGCCGAGATCGATCCCTTCGATGCGCTGCTCCATGGCCTGAGCCTGCCGCTCGCGGGTGAGGCTGCGCCCCTTGGGGTCGAAAAGCTCGCCCAGGAACAGTAGCTGCGCTTCGGGAGCGAAGTAAACCACGCGGTCGGGAGTGACCACTTCAAATACGCCGTCGATGGGCGTGGTGTGGATCGATTCTACCGGCATGGTTGGAAAGGTTGCGTTCAGGGCCTTGAGCGCCTCGGCAAGATCGTCGTTTCCTTCTTCGGCGCCGATGGCCGCAGGCACAGGGTTGAGCAGGACAAAAGTGAAAATAAGCACCAGCAGGGATTTCATGCGATGGCTCCTTGATCTTTTGATTTTGTAACTGATCAGCATGGGAGTGACGACCCCGCGGCGGATATTAGATACTATGGCGCAAGGATAGCACAGGCCGTGCTGCGGCGGAAATTGGAATCAGAGAAGTCCCCGGTCGGCCAGCGAAACATAGCGCCCACTGCCCACCACGATGTGGTCGAGCACCCGCACGCCGACCAGTTCGCCCACCTCTTTGAGCCGTTTGGTGATGTCGAGATCCTCGCGGCTCGGAGTAGGGTCGCCGGAAGGGTGGTTATGAACGAAAAGCACGGCGGAGGCCGATTCGCGGATCACCGGCGCGAACACCTCCCGTGGGTGAACGATGCTGGCCGTCAGGCTCCCTTCGGAAATAGGGATTTCCCGGATCAGGCGGTTCTTGCTGTCGAGCAGCAGCGTGTAGAAGACTTCGCGTTTGTGATCGCGCAGCCGCTCGTGGAAGGCGTGGTAGACATCGGCGGAACTGGTGAAGCGGTCGCCGGGGCGCATGCGCGCGTCGCTGAAGCGGCGCGCGATTTCAAAAACAGCTTGAATCTCTGCCGCCTTGGCCGGCCCAATCCCCCGCAGCCGGCAGATTTCCGAAACTCCGGCTGCGGCCAACCCCCGCAGTCCGTCGAAGGTGGCGAGCAGCTGGCGTGCGTGATCCAGGGCGCTGGTGCGGCTGCCGGCATCGCCGGTGCGCAGGATCAGCGCCAGCAGTTCGGCGTCGCTCAAAGCCTGGGCGCCACGGCCAAGCAGCTTCTCGCGCGGCCGCTCCTCCACAGGCCAGTCCTTGATACGACGGCCAACCTCGTTCTTAGTCATGGATTTCCCCTTCATTCGACATTAAAAGACAAGGATTTAACGCAGAGACGCAGAGATGGTGCGGAGACGGAGAGGTTGTATGATTTCAGGGGACGGGAAAGAGTGCTTTTTCGTTAGTCTTTTTGATGCATTTTTTTGAGATGTTTTCTCGCCTTATCCTCTCCGCCTCTGCGACCTCTTTGCGCCTCTCCGTTGAAAAATTTTTCAAAAATTAGCCCAACAGCCGATTGCTGTCAATCTTCATTAACCGAGCAGCAGCTTGAGGGCGAAGAGGAAGACGGTGATCGAGACGACTTTTTTGGTCCAGTCGTGCCCTTTGCTGATCGCCAGCCGCGTGCCGAGCCAGCCGCCGAGGGCGTTGCCGGCGCCGAGGGAGAGGCCTAGCGGCCAGTTGACCTGGTCATGCACCACGAACACTGCCAGCGCCAGTACGGTGAAAACCAGCACCACGAACACCTTGATGGCGTTGATGCGCACCAGGTCGAGGCCGTGGGCGAGCAGGCCGGTGATGATCAGAAAACCCACCCCCGCCTGTACGAAGCCGCCGTAGATGCCGATGAAGAAAAAGCTCACCACGATGAACGCACCGCGCAGCCGTGTGATGTGGAGGGGTTTGTCGCGCATTTTTTTTGCCGGGTCGACTAGCATGAAAACCAGAATGCCGATCATGATGGCGGCCAGCATCTGTTCGAACAGGCGGTCATCAATGTCCACCGCCCAGCGCGCGCCGAGGTAGCTGCCCGCCAGCGCCGGCAGGGTGCACAGCAAGGCCAGCCCGGTGGGCAGCATCTTTTTGCGGCGGAAACCGCCGATGGCGGTGATGCTCTGGCACAGAATGCCGACGCGGTTCGTGCCGTTGGCGACACCGGCGGGCAACCCGAGAAAGATCAGCATCGGCAGAGTCAGCAGCGAGCCGCCGCCGGCCAGTACGTTGATAACACCGGTAAAGGCGCCGATCAGGAAAAGAGCTGCGGCCTGCAGAACAAAAGGCATGTCCATCAGTTTTGTTCTCCCAGCAGGGTGCGGATCACCTCGCCCGCCATGGTGAGCCCGAACAGGGGCGGGATATAGGAGGAGCTGCCCAGGGGCGCGCGCAGGTCCTGGTAACCAGCGGGCTCCTCGTCGGCGGCAGCGACGGCGGTGCGGCCGGCTTGCAGCGGGCGGAATTCCTCGGTGGAATAGACGACCGGAACTCCGGATTCAATGCCGCGCCTGCGCAGGTTCTTGCGTATGATGCGGGCCAGGCGACAGTTGTGGGTTTTGAACAGGTCGGCCACATGGATGCAGGTGGGGTCGAGCTTGTTGGCGGCCCCCATGGAGGAGATGATCGGCAGTTTCCGGCGCTTGCACTCCTCGATCAGGTGCAGCTTTGCGCTGATGTGATCGATGCAGTCAAGAACGTAGTCATAATGAGGTTCCAGCAGCTGTTCGCTGTTTTTCTCCAGGAAAAATTCCTGCACCGGGATGATCTCTGCCTCCGGATTGATCTTTCTGCAGCGCTCCGCCATCTCCAGCGCCTTGGGGCGGCCGATCGTGTCATCCAGAGCGTGAAGCTGCCGGTTGATGTTGGAGGGGTGAATGGTGTCGAAGTCGACCAGGGTCAGCTGCCCGACGCCGCCGCGCGCCAGAGCCTCTGCGGCATAGCTGCCGACGCCGCCCAGTCCGAAGACGGCCACGCGGGCTGCCGCAAGGGTTTCGAGTCCTTTGTGGCCGACCAGACGCTGCAGGCGATCGAAGCGCGGTTGGGTGGTGAGTTCATCCATGCAGGTCGACTCCATCATCTTGAATATTAACCTGGATTGTCCATGGAAACTTCGGCTGTAACCGGCAATTGCCCACCATCTCAAGCCGTGCTCGCTCCTTGCGCTTCGACGTACTGTGAGTACGTCTGCAGGGCAACTCCCTGTGCTTGACTTGATCTGACGGACACTTGCCGGTTTCGCGACAAAGCTTCATGAATAATCCAGGTTAAGGATACGGCAGGTATTGGCGGTGGTGATGCGGGCGGTCTGTTTAAGGGACCAGCCGCGCAGTTCGGCTGCCCTGCACGCGATCAGCTTCAGCCAGGCCGGGCGGTTGGTTTCACCGCGGTGAGGGTGGGGAGCCATGTCGGGCGCATCCGTTTCCAGCACCAGCCATTCGGCCGGCAGTTCGCACAAAACCTGTGGGGCACGGCGGGCGTTGGGGTAGGTGAGCACCCCGCCGAACCCGAGGGCAAAGTTCATCTTCACGGCCTGCTGTGCAAGTTCGACGCTGCCGGCAAACGCATGCAGAATCCCTCCGACTTCGGCTGCGTTTTCCTCCTTGAGAATCTCGAACAGCCGTCCGAGGGCCTTGCGACAGTGAATAATGACCGGCCGCTGTACTGCAACGGCCAGCCGCAATTGGGCACGAAAGGCTCGCTCCTGCACTTCCATCGGCGGCAGGCCCGGATAGCCGTCAAGGCCGATCTCTCCAATGGCGACAACCTCAGGGCGTTCCAGCAGGCTGGACAGCCGTTGTGCACAGGCAGAATTCCATCGGTGGGCAGCCTGCGGATGAACCCCCGGCGCTGCGAGCGCCCCTCGGGTGACCGTTGTTGCCGCCAGCAGGCCGTCCCAGTTTTCATCCGTCACGCCCGGAAGCAGAAAGCGGGTGACGCCGCATCGGTTGGCTTCGGCAATATGGCGCGCCAAATCCTCCCGCATTGCAGGGTGATCGAGATGAACGTGGGTATCGAACAGAAGAAGCGAATCGGTCATGGCAATGAATCCTACCACAGGAGAATGCGCGCTGAAATGTTCTTTGCAGGTTGCGCCTTTGCAAGGAATGTGGTAGAAAAAACTGATAATTAATCCTATCTAACACCTTCAGGCGGGGCGAACATGGTCACTCAACGTTCCCAGGATCTCAGTTATATCAAGAAAGTCATGCTTTTCACTCACGCAACCGGCTTGGGGGCGGGCGTCGTTTTCCCCTTTCTGGCGCGGCCGCTGCTGGGATCGGTTGCTTATTCCCCGGCGTTCTGGGCCCTCTGTCTGGGTATGGGCTACGTTGTCGGTGCGCTGAGCTTTTTTTTCGTGCGCGGCACGCTTAAAAAGCAGCTGCGCTCTCAGTTGCAGTTGCTCGGGAATATTGCCGGAACGATGGAGTTCTCCGGCGGGGAGTCGGTTGAGACCCTGCTTCTGGCGGAGGAGAATGCCGTCGAACGTGTTCAGCGTCTGGTGGGCGGCACCTACGGCGCCGTCAATGAACTGATCCCGCATTTTCGCACCCTGGCCGATTCGACCCGCTATCTCTCCGACCGTGCCCGTGAGGGGCTGGCCGCGGCGACCGCCTCCAACAAGGATGTCGTTGGCATGATGGAGAAACAGCAGCAGGTTCTTGAGCAGCTCGAAAGTCTCTCTCACCGCTCTCAGGATGAAGCCGCTCTTTCGCGGGAGCTGTCCGCTTCGCTGGAGGAGATGGCCGGTGCCATGGAGCGCACCCGGGTCAAATTCCAGGAGACCTCGCGTATCACCGAGCAGATGACGACCAGCATCGCCAAGGTGCAGAGTCAGGCCGATGAGGTCATCAGCGCGGTGGGCAATACCACTCAGGATCTTGACACTCTGGGAGATTCGCTGGAAAAAATCCGCTGGGGCGCTTCATCGAGTTCCGAGGCGGCCGATCGTGTTAAAAACGACGCACGGGAGGGCCTGGATGTTGTCAAAACCTCCATTGAAGAGATGGAGCGTATCGAGGAAGAGAGCCTCCGCGCCACCGATGCTATGAAGAGGCTTTCGGTGCAGACCGGCGAGGTGGCCAAGATTATCGAGGTGATCAAAGAGCTGGTTTCGGACACCGAGCTGCTGGCCTTCAATGCCGCGATCATCGCCGCCAAGGCCGGTGAAGAAGGAAAAGGATTTTCGGTGGTGGCCGAGGAAATCCGCGACCTGGCGGATCGCACCACCGCCAGTGCCCAGGATATCCATCGCATCGTGCGTGGTATCAGCGGCGATACCCGTGAAGTGACCGCGGCGGTAGACGCCACCGCCAAGCGCATCGCGACCGGCAAAAAACTCTCCATCTCCACCGGCGAGGCGTTGCGCAAGATCATGGCCAGTGCCGTCGACGCCGCCGGGGCGTCCGAGCAGATCGCCCGCTTGACCGGAGAGCAGAACGAACGCGCCCAGGGGCTTCTTGACCAGGCGGGCAAGAACCTCAATGCCGTCAAATCCATGGCCATGGCCATGCAGAAACAGCAGAGCGACCTGCGGGAGATCGAGGCGGGAGTCAACGATATGAAAGGCGCCTCAGACCAGATTGCCCGCGGCATGGAGGAGCAGGTGCGCGCCAACCACGAGTTTGATCGCAGCCTCAACGAGCGTGAGGAACAGATCAAGAAAGTTACCGAATCCACCCGCTACCAGATGGAGGTCTCCAACAAGGTCTCCGAGCATTTCGGGCGATCCGAGGAGCGTCTGCGGCGCAATGCCGAAAAAGCGGCGGGTATTATCCGCAGTATCAGCGAGATGGAACGCCTCACCGACGAACTGCGCGCACTGGCAGAGGAGTTTCGACTCTAGTGTCCCGTGCGGTTAGTTCCATTCATTAATTATGGCCCTTTTGCCCGCTGCCTTCGTTGCGCCTCCTCGGCTTAGCTTCGGCTAGGCCTGCGTCGGCGTGCCTTGCCAGCAGGCAAAATTGCTC
Source organism: Geoalkalibacter subterraneus (assembly GCF_000827125.1). Taxonomy (NCBI): domain Bacteria; kingdom Pseudomonadati; phylum Thermodesulfobacteriota; class Desulfuromonadia; order Desulfuromonadales; family Geoalkalibacteraceae; genus Geoalkalibacter; species Geoalkalibacter subterraneus. Next base: position 3,347,906 of record NZ_CP010311.1, on the reverse strand, counting down.
AGAATTATCTAAACGAACTAACCGCACGGGACACTAGTGGCCCGTGCGGCGCAGGATCGCCATCATGGGGCACCAGTTGGTAAAGGCGCTTTGAACAAGGTTGAGGCCGACAAAGGCGGTCAGCCACAGCCAGTGCGGGCTGTGAACTGCTGCCAGCAACGCCGTCAACGTCACGAAAGCGCCCGCAACCAGTCGCAGAAGTCGATTGATGGTCGATTGATGGTCATGATCATGGCGGTCTCCCCTTTCTGAAAAAACCTTATGAGTCATCCGATTTTCCCCTTTCTCCAAAGATACAGTCGCGGTTGGCGAATGCAACGGGTTTCCCGGTTATTTACTGTTGAATCTTTCGGCCCCGGGGTGCCCGTTTTCTCCTGAAATCTCCCTTGACCCCGGCCATGTTACGGACTATGTTGCATTAATTGGTGTGACAAGGCGGCCTGATTCGCTGTTATTCAGGCCTCAGACCACGAAAAGATCGGTGCTGCAAAGGAGCTGCCCATGTCAGGAAGAATCTTTAATTGGTTGATCGTTTTGGCTCTGATGGTTTTTATCGCACCTGCAGGGGTGAGTGCGGAAGCGGACCCTCTTGCCTCCTGGACGCCCGATTTCGATCCGAGCGGTGCCGAGTACACTTATATCCTCTCCAATGTCGACCATCCGTCCATCGAGGGGATCGCGGTTGGATATCATATCCGCGATAAAGTGTGGGAACGCTCCAACGGCCGTCTCTTTGTAGATTTTCGTCCGCTGGCGCAATTGGGCGGCGAGCGCGACGTATTGCAGAAGCTCAAGCTGGGGGCGGTACAGGGAATGCTCTGTTCATCGGTGGCGGCTGCCAATCTGGCGCCGGGGTTCGGCATCGTCAACCTTCCTTTCGTGGTCAATACTTTTGAAAAGTTGGAAAATTTCCGCAACGATCCTGAGCTGTTCGAGCCTTTTTCGCAGGCTGCCGCTCCCCAGGGGGTGACCGCGGTGGACTTTACCGGCTACGGCAGCTACGGCTGGGCCTCCACCTCCCCGGTGAGGACTCTCGAAGAAGCGCGCGAGGTCAATTTCCGCATTGCCGAGGCACCGGTCAATACCGATTTGTATAAAGCGTGGAGCATGAAGTTTACCGTCATGCCCTGGCCTGATGTGCCCCAGGCTTTGCAGACCGGGGTCATCGACGGGCTGGACCACACGCCTATCGTGTGCGGCATTACCCGTAAATTCAATATCGCCCGTTATTTCACCCAGGTCGACTATGCGCAGGGGCTTTACATTCACCTGATGAACCGACGCTGGCTTGACCGCTTGCCGGAGGATCTGCGCAATATCCTGCTGGACACCATCCGCGAGGAAAGCGCCCGCGCCCGCAACCTGACCAAGCTTCAGCAGGAAGCGCAGATCGCCGCCGCGCGTGAAAACGGAGTGACTTTTTTCGAGCTTTCCAAAAAGGATCGCGAACGTCTTGAAGAGCTGGCTGCCCCGGTATATGAAAAGTGGGGTAAGAAGATCGGTGAGGATTACCTGGAAAAAGTCCGCACGCGTCTGGGAGATTGAAACCTCAGAAAATAATCTTTCATCACAGGGATCACGGAGTGCACAGAGGATGGCACAGAGAAAACCATAAAAAATTCTCACTTCTTGTCTCGGTGACCTCTGTGTTCTCTAGTGAACGAAGTGAACGGGTGGTTCAAGTTCTTTGACTTATCATTATCGACCGCGGTGGCCTGAAAGCCCCGCGGTCTTTTTTGTTTTTTGGGTTTGCCGCCATGGAACGTTTTTTCGGGAGGGTTGAATTAACGCGCTTGCAGTGTCAATCAACATGGAAAAAGGTTTTTTCAGAACAGGGTTTGTTTTATTCTGTGTAAACTTATTCTATTTCCAGTCACAACAAGCCGTACCCAAGGAGAATGCACGTGAAAAGATGGTTCGTTCTGTCGATTTTTACTCTTGCCCTTTGTTTTGCTTCCGTATCGGGGGGGCTTGCCCAGGAGAAGACCGATCCGCTTTCGGGGTGGAGACCTGCGTTTGATCCGAGCGGTGCGCAATACACCTATATCCTGTCCAACATCTCCCATCCGGCGATGGAGGGGGTCGCTGTAGGCTACCGCATTCGCGACAAGGTGTGGGAGCGCTCCGACGGGCGTCTTTTCGTGGATTTCAGGCCGCTGGCGCAACTGGGCGGCGAGCGCGATGTGATCGGCAAGCTGCGTCTCGGAGCGGTGCACGGCATGCTCAGCTCCTCGGTGGCTGCCGCCAATGTGGCAGAGCGTCTCGGGATCGTCAATCTTCCCTATGTGGTGGATACCTTCGACAAGCTCGAGGCGTTCCGCAACACCCCCGAACTGTGGGAGCCGTTTCGCGACAGCGCCTTGGGCAAAGGGGTCATGGTCGTAGATATCACCAATTACGGGCCGTACGGCTGGGCGACAACGGTGCCGGTGCGCACCTTTGACGAGGCTAAAGGAGTTAATTTCCGCATAGCCCAGGCGCCGGTCAACACCGATCTGTACAAGGCGTGGGGATTGAAATTCACCGTCATGCCCTGGCCCGATGTGCCGCAGGCCTTGCAGACGGGGGTGATCGACGGCCTCGATCATACCGCTATCGTCTCCAACATCACAAAAAAGTTCACCATCGCCAAGCATTTCACCGAACTCAACTATGCCCAGGGGCTTTTCGTTCATCTGATGAACAAGCGCTGGTTTGATCGCCTGCCGCAGGACCTGCAGGAGATTCTGCTGAATGTGATTGCAGAGGAGAGCGCCGCAGCCCGCGAGGCGACCCGCCGGCAGCATGAGGAACAGCTCGCGTTGGCGCGGGAAGCAGGAGTCAGCTTTCACCCCCTGTCCGCAGAGGACAAGGCACGGCTTATCAACCTGGCCGAACCGGTGGTGAGCAAGTGGGGCGAACGCATCGGCCCCGACTATCTTCAAAAGGTTCGCGAGACTCTTGGCAACTGATGTCCGACTCTAGGAGGCTGTCGGACTTCCAAAATCCGACAGCCTCCTATATAATGGCCGAAATTTCTGTGACCGGGGGCTCTGACCCCCGGTCCTTTTTTGAGGTCCGTTTTGAAAAAAGTTTTCCGCATCATTGACCGAACTCTGGCGTTTGTGGAGGAGTGGTCGCTGTTTCTGGCGGTCATGGTGGCGCTGTGCACCGCCATGGCCAATGTCTTGCTACGCAAATTCACTGCCGACATCAACCTCTACTGGTCCGATGAGGTGGTGCGCAAGGTCATCTACTTTACCACCTATATCGGCTGTGTCGCCGCGGTGCGCTCCCGCGCACTGATCCGAATCGATGCCATCCCGCAGCTCTTTCCCGTCACCAAACGTTTTTTGACCCTGGTCAGCCATCTGGTCGTGCTGGTGTTCTGCGGTCTGATGATCCACCTTGGCGGGCAGATGACCTGGTTGATCTACCAGGATGAATATGCACGCACAACCAGCCTGCAGATGCCTGAGTGGATTCTCTATGCCGTGCTGCCGCTGATGGGCGTGATGATGTTTGTCCGGACCCTGCTGGTGATGGTGGAAGACTGGCGCGGGGAGAGGTTCTGATGGAAGGCGGCTATCTCATCATCCTTGCGCTTCTTCTTGGTCTGCTTGGTGCCACGGTACCGGTGTTCATGGCTTTGTTTTTCACCGGCATGATCGGCCTGGTGTGGCTGGTCGGCATCGATCCACAGATTGTCATTGAAGTTCTCTATCGCAGCATGGACAAGTTCGCCCTGGTCGTGGTGCTGTTTTTCGTGCTGTGCGGCAACATCATGACCACCGGCAGCATTGTCGAAAAACTGATCAAGGCGGCCAACTGCCTGGTGGGATGGTTGCCCGGCGGTCTGGCCATGGCGGGGATTCTCGCCTGCGGCTTTTTCGGCGCCATTTCCGGTTCCACCGTGGCGACGGTGGTGGCGATCGGCGGCTTCATGATTCCAGCGCTGGTTAAAAACGGCTACGACGAGCGGTTTTCAGTGGGGATCATGACGACCGCCCCCATCCTCGGCGTCATCATTCCTCCCTCCATCGCCATGATTCTTTACGCCATGGTGTCCAATGATGCCCTGGAGTCGCTGTTTCTGACAGGGTTTCTGCCCGGCTTGCTGATTATGCTGGCCATGTCGCTCTACGCCTACATCGTCTGCAAGCGGCAGGGGATGCAGCCGCCGCCGCGGCCGAGCGCGAAAGAAACTTTCAAGGTCATGCGCGAGAGTGCCTGGGCGCTTTTTCTGCCGGTTCTGATTTTCGGAGGGATTTATTCCGGGTTTTTCACCGCCAACGAGGCGGCGGTGGTGGCCTGTTTTTATGCCCTGTTTGTTGAAATATTGATCCACCGCGACCTCAAGCTGCGCGATGTGAAGCAGGTCGTGGTTTCTTCTGCTGTGACCTCCTCGACATTGCTGGTGATTGTCGCCGGCGCATCGGTTTTCGGAGAATATCTGACGTTTGAGCAGCTCCCCGACAAGATCGCCAATGCGGTGGTGGCCAGCATTCAGTCTCCCTGGGTCTTTCTGCTGGCGGTCAACGTGCTGCTTCTGCTGATCGGCATGTTCATGGACATCATCTCCGCGACGCTGATCCTGACGCCCATCTTTCTGCCGCTGCTGGCCAAATTCGGCATCGACACCATGCATTTCGGCCTGCTGATGACCATCAATCTCGGTATCGGCTACTGCACACCGCCCTTGGGGGTGAGTCTGTACATTTCAGGCGCGACCGTGGATCGCAACCTGCTGTATGTCTCGCGCGCCGTCATGCCTTTTCTTCTGATCCAGATCGCCATCCTGCTGCTGCTGACCTTCTGGCCCGACCTGGTGCTGCTGCTGCCGCGCCTGGTGTATGGTTATGGAAGCTGATCTTTGCCGGAGTTCATTCATGAATGCAAAAGTTCTCATTCCCCTCGACGATTCTCCCACAGCGGAAGCCACTCTCGACTATGTGCTGGCCCATCCGACGCGTTTCGCGTCACCGCTGATTCTGCTGCACGTGGTCGACGTGGATCGGCTGGCGTATCGGATGATCCCGGATTTTCAGCTCAATATGGTCAGGGATCGGGCACGTCAGGCGGGTGAGGACTTTCTGTCCAGGCAGCTGCAGCGTGTCACCGCCGCAGGGCTGCAGGCCAGAACCCGCCTTGAGACGGGCAGCCCGCGTAAAGTCATTCCACGGGTGGCTGAAGAGGAAGAGGTGGGGATGCTGGTGATCGGCCGCAGCCACGCCGGCGAGATCCGCGACGTGCTGTTCGGCTCGGTCACCAACTACGTGCTGCACCAGGTGCGCTGCCCTGTCCTCCTGGTCTGATCAATCTGAAGCAGTGCTTTTCAGTCGGCGAGGGCGATCTGCTTGCGGCTCTCCCACAGGCCGTGCAGGTTGCAGTACTCACGCACCACAAGCGTGACCGGCTTGTCGGTTTTGAGGGTGAAGCGGGCACGCGGCTCATTGAACTGATGTGAAAAATCGACTCGTCCCGCCGGCTCGTTGCCCACATAGAGCTGTACCCTCTGGATATAATGCGTCGCTCCCATGGGATGCACGATTTCACCCACGGTGACTGTCACCTCGAAAGGTTCGCCGGATTTGACTTTGTCCGGCGCCTCGATGACGGGTGCATGTTTTTTTTCCAGGGTCGTCTTTTCCTCGGGATTTGCGACCCGATTGATGTTGGCAAACAGCTCCTTGTCGACATCGTAATATCCCTGGAAGTCCTTCTCTTTCTGCGCCAGCACCTGATTGGCTGCCAGCAGCACGCCTCCGGCGGTCAATGCGCTGCGTACCATGAAATCCCTGCGTTGCATCGGCTTACTCATGATAAATTCTCCCTGATAGGTTTCATTGGACTTTTTAACGCTGAGGCGCGGAGAGGCAAGGCAAGGACGCAGAGAAACCATTCTCTCAAGATCCAAAGGCCTCCCCCTTAGATTTGTGGTCCTGCCACAGGACTATAGCGTGCCCAGGGCAATCGTCAAGCGCTTGACAAACATTCAAACATAGATATAAAGTGAAGCGAAACAAAAGGAGATTTTTATGAATGAAATATGGATTCTGCTGGGAGTCGTCGCTATTTGGTTCGTGCTCAACCGCTGGATTCTGCCGCGCCTCGGTGTTCCTACCTGAATGTCGGACAGCTGCGATCTTCCCGTGCGGAAGAATGGGCAGGAAAGCAAGGGCGAGAAGGACTCTTAATCCGGGTCAGCCGCCTAAAGGTAGGGAGAAAACAGCTTGAAGAAACTGGTCCACAGCCGCCGCAGCAACGGGCGGCTGTCTATTTCATACACCGTGGTGCGGTCGGAAATTCTGATGGTGGCGTCGCAGTGGTCTTTAAGTTGTTTCACCAGGGCGCTGGAATAGATTTCCACATTGAACTCGAAATTAAGGCGCAGGCTGCGCGGATCGAGATTGGCTGACCCGACCAGGGCATAGTCATCATCCACCAGCAGCAGCTTGCTGTGAACGAATGGCGGCGGTTGGAAGTAAATGCGCGTACCGTAGCGTGCCAACTCCCACACGTAGGCTTCTGCTGCCCAGCCGACAAAGGGCAGGTTGTTCTGTCGCGGCAGGATTACCTCCACCTTCACGCCGCGCAACGCAGCGGAGTTGATAGCGGAGACCAGCGCGCGGTTGGGGATGAAATAGGGGGTCATGATGCAGACCCGCTCCCGCGCGCAGTTGAGCGCACCTATGACGATCCAGTGAAGCTTTTCAAAGTCTTCGTTGGGACCGGCGCTGATCCCGCGGCAGAAGGCTTCGCCATGGGGGACCGCTTCGGGAATGCGTGACGGTGTCACCCGCTCGCGGGTTGCAAACCCCCAGTCCTCCAGGAATGCGTCCTGCAGATGGGCGACTGTAGGCCCTTCGATTTTAAAGTGAATGTCCACCACGCGGTGCTTGTTGTGCGTGTCGGCTGCCAGGTGGCGGTCGCCGATATTCATCCCTCCGGTAAATCCGAGTTCATCATCCACCACCAGAATTTTGCGATGATTGCGCATGTTGAAATAAATGCCCCGGCCCGACAGGGAAGGGGGTAGAAAGCGTGCAACATGGACCTTTGAGCCGCGTAATAATTTGCGGACAAGGGGCAGGGAGTAACATTCGCCCAGCGCGTCCACCAGCACCCGCACCGTAACGCCCCGGTCGGCGGCCGCGCGCAGGGCGTCGGCGAATTCGCGTCCCACGGCGTTGCTTTCGAAAATATAGGTGGCCAGATGAACGCTCTCACGCGCGTTGCGAATGGCGTCAAGCATAGCGGGATAGGCCTGTTCGCCATTGAACAGCACGGAGACATGGTTGCTGGGGCAGAGAGGGCGACGGGTGACGGCGTCGGAAAGACTCAACAGAGCCTGGAAATTCTCATGGCGGAAGGGGAGGGTTTCTGCAATCTCGGGCGACCAGGGGCAGAACTCAGGTTCGGTCCAAGGCAGCCCCTGCCCGCGGGTCTGCCAGTCGCGGGCGCGCGTACGGATGCGGTTGACTCCGAACAGCCAGTAAAAGAGGGGCCCGATGCCGGGGACGGCCAGGTTGGTCACAATCCAGCCCAGGGCGGCTCGCGGATCGAGCTTGTTGAGCAGCGCGTGCCCCGCCGAAAAAACGCCGATGCCGGTCAGGATAAGCCAAAGGATGGTTGCAAGCAAAAAGCGCCCCTTCAGTTTGCGGCGCGGGGGAATATTGTGGATCGCCCGCGCCGACAGTTGATCTGCAGCTGATGGATGTCTTTTCCAATGATACCAGATAATTAGGCTGGGTCTAGATTAAATGGGTTGTGTCCTGACACTAGTGTCCCGTGCGGTTAGTTCATTTAGATAATTCTGAGCAATTTTGCCTGCTGGCAAGGCGCGCCGACGCAGGCCTAGCCGAAGCTAAGCCGAGGAGGCGCAACGAAGGCAGCGGGCAAAAGGGCCATAATTAATGAATGGAACTAACCGCACGGGACACTAGCGCCTCAGGCTGGTGGCGCAGCGGGGGCAGGTCAGCATGCTGGTTGACGGTACACGGTGGCCGCAGGTCGGGCAGTTGAAAAAGTATTTGCAGAATTTGCATTGAATTTCAGACAGGCCCTGGCGTTTTTTGCACTTGGGGCAGATCCGGTACATTTTGCGTTTTTCAATATAGTCTGCGAATAAAAGGCCGCAGCGCGGACAGGCCTCGAGCCCGCGGCTGGAGATCCGGGTGTCGCAGTTGGGGTTGGGGCAAACGAAAACCGTCTTGCAATGGCTGCACCAGTACTTACCTTTCTGGGGTTGTTTGCAGACAGGGCATTTTTCCATGAAATCCACCTCTTCTAACGGCAATAGGGTTGACAGCTCACGGCACTGCGACGGGTGCATGAGATATCCCAATAAAAAAACCGGGCCCCCGCAGGGACCCGGTTTCGGGTAGTCGCGTCTATGGGGTAAGGTCAGTCGATCTTCTGAAAAGCTTTGGCGGCGGCTCCGCAGATTTCGCAGGGCCCGGTCGGTTCGCCCTCGATGGTGTGGCCGCAGACTGAACAGACGTAATAATCCACCTCGGGGTTTTTACCGAGGTTGTCCAGTGCTGCCTGGTAGAGTCCGGCATGCACCTTCTCCACCTGGTTGGCAAGCTTGAAGCTGCGCAGGGCATCGGCGAAGCCCTCTTTTTCGGCTTCTTCAATCATCTTGGGGTACATCTCGGTAAACTCATGGGTTTCGCCGCCGACCGCCTCCTTGAGGTTCTCTTCTGTGCTGCCGATCCCCTTGAGGGCGCGCAGGTGTGCATGGGCGTGGATGGTTTCAGCCGCAGCGGCGGCACGGAACAGCTTGGCGACCTGAGGGTGGCCGTCCTGCTCGGCTTTTTTGGCAAAAGCCAGGTAGGTACGGTTGGCCTGGGATTCGCCCGCAAAAGCTTCCTTGAGATTCTTTTCGGTCTTGCTGCCGGTTAATTCAGCCATGGAATCATTCCTCTCGGGAAAAGGGCGCCTGGGAGAAGACGACGCCAAACGGTTTTGTCTGATAGATTTCGCTCACCCAGTGATTGAATCCACGGTCCGCAACACCGCGAGCGGCACCGGAATACATCAACCCTGTGGAGGTTACAAACAAATTCATTGTAATCATTACCCCTGCATTGTCAACTGCATCCGCACCGAGCCGGGGTAAAAAGCGGGTTGCCGTCAAACCGGATTCATACTAAGATTTCTTTTATCATTTGAACGCCACAGACCGCTGCAGAATGGGGGAGAGTTTTTCCATGAGTGATTTTCGCTTCGACAAGATTGAGCAGGAAGTGGTTTTGTTCCTCGCCGACGGGATCGTTCTTGAGGGCACGGTTTTCCTTGCGCCTCATGCCTATACTCATGCCGGTCCTCAGACTCTTCTCGAGTTGCTACGGGAGATCGAGCCCTTTCTGCCGCTACGCGACCGTGACGGCAGCCTGCGGCTTGTGAACAAGGAAGCCGTCAGTCATGCACGTCATGCTGCAGGCTCTGGAGGAGACGAAGAAACGGCCTCGCTCGGAGAAAAGGTAGCAGCCCGGCTGTTTTTTTTCGGGGGAGAAACCCTGGAGGGAACGCTGCATGTAGAGATGCCGCGGGACAGGAGCCGACTCAAGGATTTTCTCAACGCTGCGCCGGATTTTTTCCCCTTCGACAGCAGTGAAAGCCACTATATTATCAACAGACGGCTGCTTTACCAGGTCATGCCGCTCCAGGCGTGAGGCGTGAGGCGTGAGGCGTAAAAAAAGCGAACCTTTGAAAAGAGATTCGCTTTTTTGTTGCTGAGAGAGATCTCTGAGGGATTAAAAGCGGTTTTTGCTGCCGCCTGCTCCTGCGGTAACGCGGGGAAGGTCTTCCTGCAGAACGATTTCGTAGGAGTCCTTGAGCTTTTTTGTGAACAGGGTGCCCAGCCACAGGGGACTCCAGATGACGCCGGCGGCCAGCCACTTGTTGCGTTCTCCAGAATCCACCTCGTCGGCGCGCACCGCGTAGGAGATCGGTTCATAGCCGGGCTTTTCCACCGTAACCATCAGCTTCTGCCCCGCACTCAGATTATATTCGTAGCGGCAGGGTGTGTTTCCGATGGACTTTCCGTCTACGAAAACCGCCGCGCCTTCCGGTTGGGAAACGAAAAGGGCTTGCTGGTTCGCACAGGCGCTGGTGAAAAACAGGAGAAGAGCAAGGGCCAGAAATTTCTTGAGCATAAATTCAGACCTCTTTGGTGGCAGGTTAAATGTCGTGTGGAGCGAACATTCACAAAGAGCTGTCAAGTTTAAAGCAAAAACGGTGCCGCGTTGACAGAAATGAGGTTCAGGCAAGCTTAAAGCCTACAGCGTTTTTCTGAAAAGCAAAGAGATTTTCAGCGGCTGACCGTGAAAAATGAATTTTGTGGTGAACGGAGTCTGGATTTGAGTGATCGCGAAATGTGTTGAAAAATGGTCACTTTTTTGTCGCCTGGTGTGTGAAAAGACCACATTTCGGTCAGGCGGTGAGGCCTGGGTGACACACCATGGCGAGGCGAAGGCTTTTTATTGGTCAAGGTAGGGGCGAAGATAACGGCCGGTGTGTGACGCCTCCACGCGTGCGATCTCCTCGGGCGTGCCGCAGGCGACAACGGTTCCGCCGTGCTGGCCTCCCTCGGGTCCCAGGTCGATGACATAGTCGGCGGTTTTGATGACGTCAAGGTTGTGTTCGATCACCACCACCGTGTTGCCTTCTTCCACCAGGCGCTGAAGGACCTCGAGAAGTTTGTGGATATCCGCGAAATGCAGGCCGGTGGTCGGCTCATCGAGGATATAAATGGTGCGTCCTGTGGCGCGTCGCGACAATTCCCGTGCCAGCTTGATGCGCTGGGCTTCGCCGCCGGAGAGGGTGGTGGCGCTCTGCCCGAGTTTCACATAACCGATGCCGACCTCACGCAGGGTTTCAAGCTTGTTACGGATGCGCGGCACATTCTCCAGGAAAGCGCACGCCTGGTTGACGGTCATATCGAGGATTTCGGCGATATTTTTCCCTTTGTATCTGACCTCAAGAGTTTCACGGTTGTAGCGCGCTCCCTTGCATACCTCGCAGGTCACATAGACATCGGGCAGGAAGTGCATCTCGATCTTGATGGTGCCATCGCCCTGGCACGCCTCGCAGCGCCCCCCCTTGACGTTGAAGGAAAAGCGCCCCGCTTTGTAGCCGCGCACTTTGGCTTCGGGAAGCTGGCTGAAAAGCTCGCGGATATCGCCGAAAACCCCGGTGTAGGTGGCGGGATTGCTGCGTGGCGTGCGCCCGATGGCGGATTGGTCGATATCGATGACCTTATCAAGATGCTCCAAGCCGAGGATTTCATCAACCTTGCCGGCCTTCTGCCTGCCGCGCCGCAGGCGCTGGACCAGGGCCTGAAAGAGGGTATCGATCACCAGGGTCGACTTGCCGGAGCCGGACACGCCGGTGACACAGGTCAGGGAGCCCAGCGGAATGCTGACATCGATGCTGCGCAGGTTGTTTTCCCGCGCTCCCCGAAGAGTCAGGAACCTCTCTGCGGCGCGGCGGCGCGGCGGCAGGTCGATGGAAATCCGCCCGGTGAGATATTGCCCGGTCAGGGAATCGGGATGTTCCATGATCTGCTGCGGCGTTCCTTGGGCCACAATCTCTCCACCGCGGACACCCGCCCCCGGTCCCATGTCGAGGACATAATCTGCAGCGTGAATGGTCTCTTCGTCATGCTCCACCACCAGGACCGTATTGCCCAGATCCCGCAGGCGGCGCAGAGTTTCGAGCAGCCGCTGATTGTCACGCTGGTGCAGGCCGATGGAAGGTTCATCGAGAATGTAGAGAACACCCGTGAGCGAGGAGCCGATCTGGGTTGCCAGCCGGATGCGCTGCCCCTCTCCACCGGACAGGGTGTCTGCGCGGCGCTCAAGAGTCAGGTAATCAAGGCCGACCCGGATGAGAAAACCGAGGCGGGCCCTGATTTCAGCCAGGATGCGGCGGGCGATTTCAGCCTTGCGCGCCGAGAGCTGAAGCTCGCTGAAGAAAAGATCGGCTTCCGCAAGGGGTAGGGTGCAGACCTGGTGAATGGTCTTTGAACCGATGGTGACGCACAGGGCATCGGGGCGCAGGCGTGCTCCCTTGCAGGTGGGGCACGGCATGACGCTCATGAAGTTTTCGAGATTCTCGCGCACGCTGTCGGAGTCGGTTTCACGATAGCGGCGCTGAAGGTGCGGAATCACCCCCTCGAACGGCTTCGCGTAAAGATGTTTGCGCCCTCCCTGCTCGAAAAAAAATTGCACCTTCTCACCCCCGGAGCCGTGCAGCAGCACCTGGCGCAGATTCTCGGGAAGCTCCGAAAAGGGGGTGCCGGCAGAAAAGGCGAAATGCTCCGAAAGCGCTTCGAGCAGCTGTTGATAGTAGACGGCGCTACGGTTTTCCCAAGGGACGATGGCGCCCTCACGCAGGGAGAGGTCAGGATTGGGCACCACAAGCTCGGGATCAAAATATTTGCGGGTTCCCAATCCCCCGCAGTCGGGGCAGGCGCCCTGCGGATTGTTAAAGGAGAATGAACGCGGCGTGATCTCCGGCATGGCGATGCCGCAGGCTACGCAGATGTGGCGCTCGGAAAAGACCAGGGCTTCGGCGGTCTCCCCCTGGTCGGCGCCGGGAGCTGCTACGGGCTCCACCCGCACCACTCCGTCCGCCAACCGCAGGGCGGTTTCGAGGGAGTCGGCCAGGCGTCCGGCAATGCCTTCCTTGATCACCAACCGGTCAACGACGACCTCAAGCGTGTGTTTTTCGCCCTTCTTCAAAGCCGGCGGCTGGGCAAGTTCGTAGAGTTCGCCATCGATGCGGATGCGAACGAAGCCTGTCGCACGAAGCTGCGCCAGTTCTTTGTGAAAATCCCCCTTCTGGTTCCGCACAACAGGGGCCAGAAGCATCAGGCGGGTTTTTTCAGGCAGATCCAGGATGCGATCAACCATCTGCTCGATAGTGCGCGCGGAGATTTCGCCGCCGCATTGAGGACAGTGAACCGTCCCGGCACGCGCATACAGCAGCCGCAGGTAATCGTGGATTTCGGTGACTGTGCCGACGGTGGAGCGTGGGTTCGCCGAGCCTGATTTCTGGTCGATAGCAATGGCGGGCGAAAGCCCCTCGATGCTCTCCACATCGGGTTTTTGCATCTGTTCCAGGAACTGCCGGGCGTAGGCGGACAGGCTTTCCACATAACGCCGTTGCCCCTCGGCGTAAATGGTGTCGAACGCCAGCGTCGACTTGCCCGAACCGGAAACGCCGGTAATCACGACCAGTTGCTCACGCGGGATGTCCGCATCGATATTTTTCAGATTATGTTCGCGGGCGCCGCGAATGACGATTGATTTAATCATGTCGGCCTGAGACCCGATCCTTCCAGCATCTGCTGGCCATGGTCCAGCAGGGCATCGGCGGTGTCCCCGGCAGGAGCTTCGGCATAAAGACGTACCAGCGGTTCGGTTCCCGAGGGCCGCAACAGCAGCCACGCCTCGTTTTCGAGGTGCCATTTGACGCCGTCGATGCGCGTGGTGCCCTGCACTTTCAGCCCGGCGACGGATGACGGCTGCAGGGATGCCAGATGCCGCGGCAATGCCTGTGGCGAGACTGTGGGCAGGGGAAGGTTGCGCTGACGGTAATAAAGGGGACCGAACTGCCGTTGCAGTTCGTGCTTGAGTTCATGCAGCGGACGTTTGGTGCAGCCGAGGGATTCGAGCAGCAGCAGCGCGGCAAGCTGCCCGTCGCGGTCGGGGAGGTGACGGGGAATGCCGGGGGCGCCGCTTTCTTCACCGGCCATCAGGACCTGATCATCAAGGATGGCCTGGCATGCGTGTTTGAAACCGACAGCCACCTCCGTCAGCGGGAGATTATAGTGGGCACAGATCCGATCGATCATCCGGGTGGTTGAGGTTGATTTGATGATGCGTCCTTGCTCTCCGCGCTGGGCCAGCAGGTGATGCAGAAGCAGGGGAAACAACTCCTGCGGACCGAGAAACTCACCGTTTTCATCGATGGCCGCCAGGCGGTCGCCGTCTCCATCGGTGGCCAGGCCGAGACTGGCCGCGCCTGATCTGACGAGCTGAGTCAACTCGCCAAGATGTCCAGCGATGGGATTGGGGTTGATGCCCTCGAATCCAGGATTGTCCTCGCCATGCAGGAGCCGGATTTCAAAACCGAACTCGGCCAGGAGAGCAGCGAGCAGATCGCCGGTCGCGCCATGCATGACGTCGAGCCCGATGGGGCAGGCCGCTGCTCTAAGATGACCCTCGTTGACGAATGCCCGCAGGGCTGCCTGATAAGCGCTGCGTCCGTCAATTGTTTCGATGCGCCCTGGGGCGGTGCCGCGATGGGGCAACGCTGCCTGGCGCAGCAGATGTTCGATTTTTTCGGTGGTGGCTGGCCGGGAGCTGCCGCCGAAATACTCCTTGAGCTTGAGGCCGCTGTACTGGGGAGGGTTGTGCGAGGCGGTGATCACGATGCCGGCACCGGCATTTTTGTGCCGCACCATCCACGAAACGGCCGGGCTCGGAGCGAAGTCCTGCATCAGCCAGACGTTGAGGCCGCAAGCTGCGGCCGTATCGGCGACTTCCGCGGCGAAGGCGTGCGATTGAAAACGGCGGTCGTAGCCGACGACCAGTCCCCGACGGGCCAGATTGTCATCCTGAAGGTGACGGATGATGGCCGATGTGACCTGTACCAGGCGCGCAACGGTAAAGTCGCGCGCGATAATGCCACGCCAGCCGTCGGTGCCGAAAGTCGTTTCGCTCATGATCCCTCGTCGGCCATGCGAGCGGCCATCTGCACGGCTGCGACCAGGCTGTCGGCGCTGGCCGTGCCGGTTCCGGCAATATCATGGGCGGTGCCGTGATCGACGGACGTTCGCACGATGGGAAGCCCCAGGGTCACGTTGACACCGTCATCGAAGTGCAGCAGTTTCAAGGGGATCAGGGCCTGGTCGTGATACATGCATACCACCGCGTCGTAGCGGCCCTGAACGGCAAAATGAAAGAGGGTGTCGGCACTGAAAGGCCCTCGGGCATCGATGCCGGCCGCCTGCGCCTCTCTGATGGCTGGTTCGATCAGGCGCTGCTCTTCATCGCCGAACAGGCATCCCTCGCCAGCGTGGGGATTGAGAGCCGTTACGGCGAGGCGCGGCGCTTTGAGCCCGAAATAGCGCGTCAGGTCGGAATCGGTAATGCGCAGAGTCGAGAAAATTTCCTGCTGGGAAAGCGCCTGCGGAACAGAACGCAGGGGCAGGTGGGTGGTGACCAGGGCAACTCGCAGCCGTGCGCCGGCGAGCATCATAACGACCCGCTCGACACCGCAGCGCTTAGCCAGCAGTTCGGTGTGACCGGGGAAATCGTAACCAGCCGCGCGGATGGCCGCCTTGCTGATGGGCGCAGTCACCATGCCGACGGCACTCCCGTCGCGGCAGCGGGCACAGGCCCACTCGATATACTCGGCCATGGCGCGGCCGTGGGAAGCTTCGGGCGCCCGTCCGGGAACAGGCAGAGGATCGAAGTGAGACAGGGTCTTCACGGCCAGTGTTCTCTCGCCGATACAGATTTCCTGGTCCGCAAGCCCGGAGGCGGCTCTGATCTGCGCCTGCCGGTTAAAAATTGCAGCGGCCTGTTGCAGGACGCGCGGGTCGCCGGCTACCACCGGCGGATGAGACAACCCATCAAAGCTTCCGGCCAGCAGGGCTTTTACGATGATTTCAGGGCCGACCCCGGTGGGATCTCCCATGGTGATGATCAGAGGTTTTGCCACGGGCACCTCATGAAGAGGGTCAGATGCGGATCTCGATGTGAGCGCTCTCCTTCAGGGTGCGGAACCACTCCTGAAAGCGTTGTTCGCGTTCCTGCGACAACAGCTGCTCGCGAATTTCGCCCTTCACCGTGTCGAAGCGGCGGATCGGCCCGGGATGACGCTCTTCCACCCTGAGAATGAAAAGCCCTTCCGGTGTTTCGATCAGATCGGTCACTTCGCCCTCTTCCAGCCCTTCGATGGCGCGCGCGAAGGAGGGGCGCAGTTCTTCCCGGGTAAAGGTGCCCAGATCCCCGCCGTCGACATTGTCATCGGTGCTGTAGACGAAAATCGTCGAGTAGAAATCCTCTCCCTGGCGCAGAAGGGCAAGAGCCTCCCGGGCGCGTTCGCGGATCTCCTCCACCTGGGTATTGCCGATCAGGGAGTCGCGGGGGATGGCAAATTGCAGGTAGGACAGGCTCACGTTGGGATCGCCGCGAAAGCTGTCGATATTCTCACGGAAATAATCGCGAACCTCGCGCTCTGAAACTTCGACCTTACTCTGAACTTCGCGGCCGATGAGCTTGAAGCGCAGGATCTGCTGGCGCAGTTTTTCCCGGTAATCGTTATAGCTCAGGTTCTGTGCGGTCAAAGCCTGTCGCAGCTGATCGCGGCTGATGTTGTTCTGTCTGACGACATCATCGATCGCCTCTTCCACCTCGGCTTCACTGACTTCCAGCCCCAGCTCGCGAACCCGCTGGTTGACCAGTTTCTGCTCGATCAGCTGCTCCAGAACCTGTTGTCGCAACGCATCGTTATCCGCCGGCGAGGGGCGTCCGGCGGCGGACTCTCCCGCAAGAACCGATGCAACCTCGCGTTCAAGTTCGTAGGTGGTGATAATGTCCTTGTTGACCACTGCCGCGACCTTGTTGAGGACCTCGGCCTGGCCGCACATGGCGGTGAGAAAAATAAGTACGGTCGTCCAGAAAAAGTATATCGTCATGTTGCGTGTCATAAAAGTCATACGGAATTATCCATTATCGGGTGATAAGTCGGCCTGGCTCGAGGAGAAAGCAACAGGCACAGGACTGGGAAAATTAGAGCAGCGGCCAGTTGACCTCCAGCTCCGAGCGGGCCCCCAGTTCAAGAAGCCAGGCGCGCCGGGCTGCTGCTTCCTTCTGGCGGTGCAGGCGTGCACGAATTTCTTCCTCGGCCTGCTCCAGGGTCAGATTCTGGGCGGGGCGCACTTCCTCGACGCGGAAAATATGATAGCCGTATTCACTGCTGATCAGCGGGCTCAGTTCTCCCGGCGGCAAATCGAACACAACTTCATCGAATGAGCTCGGCATTTCCCCCTGCGGAAAAAATCCGAGATCTCCCCCCTGGTCCCCATCGGGGGAGAGGGAGAAGCGCTGCGCCATTTCGATAAAGGAGGCGCCGTCGCGAAGGCGCGCGAGAATCTCTTCGCCCTGCTCCTCATTGTCCACCAGAATCTGGCGCGCCCGCACACGCAGAGGGCGTACGAACTCATCGCGGTGAGTGGCATAATAATCGGCGATTTCCTGTTCCTCGACCTTGATTTTGAGATGCACTTCCCGCTCGAGGACCTTGTCGATTTTCAGCTGTTCCGCCAGATCCTCCCGGATCCCCTCAAGGGAGAGGTTTCGGCGCGAAAGCATGCTGTCGAAATTGCCGTCGGGGTAGTCCCGGCGCATTTCGGCAAGGGCGGCTTCGACCTCAGCCTCTTCGACACGGATTCCACGGCGTTGCGCTTCGGCCAGGGCCAACTCCCGGTCGATGACCTGACGCAGGAAGGAGCGCCGCAGCTCATCTTTTTCATTTTGGGCGAGGGTGTGATCCAGGGGGAGTGTGCGGGCGAAACGATGATTGAATTCGTCCAGCGTCATAGCCCGGTCGTCGATTCGCAGCAGCACCGGAGAGGATGATTCGGGCTGGTTGCGGCATCCGGCCAGGCCGCTCGCCACAATCAGCACAACCAGCGCCGACATCTGAAGCAGCGAACGAAACATGCGGGATTTTCGATGAAAAACTGCCCTGTCCATAGGCCTTGGAAAAAAAACTATCATAGCTAAAGAAATGCTTTCAATTCTTTTTTTGCCGCCTGCAGCACATCCTCGCGCGACATGCGGCCGAGGTTGATGCTGAGCCGGTAATCGGGAGTGAAGCTGTAGCGTTCAGGGTCATCGAGCCTTGCCAGGATCTTCTCCGGCGGGACCGGAGTTTCGGCATGAAAAGAAAAAATAAGGCGTCGCCCGGTAAATTCGGCCAGCTCGATTTTGAGCTGTTTCATCAACACGCGCAGTTTCATCTGCTCGTGCAGCACCTGGGCCGGCTCCGGCAGCTCCCCGTAGCGGTCGCGCAGTTCATCGACCACCTCATACAGGGTCTGTTCGTCATCGGCGGCCGCCAGTTTTTTATAGAATACCAGACGCTGGTTGGGATCGGGCATGTATTTTTCGGGCAGGAAAGCTGACAGCCCCAGTTTGATCTCCGGATCGATCTTCTGTTCGCGCTCGAGCCCCTTGAGTTCGGCGATGGTTTCCTCCAGCAGGTCGCTGTACATCTCGAAGCCGATGGCGGCGATCTGGCCGGATTGGTTGCCGCCAAGCAGATCGCCTGCACCACGCAGCTCCAGGTCGTGGCTGGCGATACGGAAGCCTGACCCCAGGTCGGAGAGGTCCTGCAGGACCTTCAGCCGCTCGCGGGCTTCGCGGGTGAGGGTGGCTTCGCCGGGGATGAGCAGGTAGGCGTAGGCGCGCACCTTGGAACGTCCGACCCGGCCGCGCAGCTGGTAGAGTTGCGCCAGCCCGAAGCAGTCCGCACGGTTGATGATGATGGTGTTGGCCCGCGCGATGTCGATGCCGTTTTCGATGATGGTGCTGCACACCAGCACATTGGCGCGCCCTTCGATGAAGTCGAGCATCACCTGTTCGAGCTGTTTTTCCCCCATCTGCCCGTGTCCGACCGCCACCCGCGCTTCGGGGACCAGGGTCTGCACGAATTCGGCCATGGCGTTGATGGACTGCACCCGGTTGTGGACGAAGAAGACCTGGCCGCCACGCCTCAGCTCGCGCCGGATCGCCTCGGCGATCACATCATCGTCGAACTTGGTGACATAGGTACGCACCGCCAGCCGGTCCACCGGCGCGGTATCGATAACAGACAGGTCGCGCAAACCGGCGAGGCTCATGTGCAGCGTGCGCGGAATGGGGGTGGCGGTGAGGGTCAGCACGTCGACCGCGGCGCGCATCTTCTTGAGTTTTTCCTTGTGACTGACGCCGAAGCGCTGCTCCTCATCGACAATGAGCAGACCCAGATCCTTGAAGCGCACATCGCGCTGCAGCAGGCGGTGGGTGCCGATCAGGATATCGACCTTCCCTTCGGCGGCGCGCTCGAGGGTTTTTTTGATGTCGGCTGAGGTGCGCAGGCGCGAGACCATTTCAACAGTGACGGCTGCATCGGAGAAACGTTCGCGAAAGGTCTGCCAGTGCTGGCGCGCCAGCACCGTTGTGGGAACCAGCACCGCTGCCTGCTTGCCGTCCTCCACCGCTTTGAAGGCAGCGCGGATGGCGACCTCGGTTTTGCCATAGCCGACATCGCCGCACACGATGCGATCCATGGGGCGTTCATTCTGCATGTCGGCCAGCACTTCTTCGATGGCCTGGGCCTGGTCGGGGGTCTCCTCGTAGGGGAAGGCCGCCTCGAATTCGCGATACATGCGATCCGGCGGCGAGAAGGAGAAAGCGCTGGCCATCTCGCGCTGAGCGTAGATCTTGAGCAGCTCCCGCGCCAGTTCCTCGGCGGCGGCGCGCGCCCGCAGCTTGGCTTTTTCCCACCCCTGGCCGCCCATTTTGTCGAGACGCGGCGCGTGCCCTTCACTGGCGACATACTTTTGCACCTTTTCGATGCGATCCACCGGCAGGTAAAGCTTGTCGCCGCCGGCATATTCAAGGTGCATGAAATCGCCCTCGACATCTCCCAGGGCAAGATGGCGCAGGCCGCGATAGATGCCGACGCCGTGGTCGGTGTGCACGATGAAGTCGCCTTCCTTGATTTCGGCCAGCGAGGAGAGCATGGCCCGCGCCTTGGCCCCGGCCCGGCCCCGGCGGCGCGTCCGGACTCCGAAGATATCCTCCTCGGTAATGACGGCCAGGCGCTCATCCGGCAGGCGGAAGCCGGCGGACAGGTCCCCAAGCACCAGCAGCGCCTGCCCCTTGCGTGCCTCGCCGAAACGCGCATCCGGATCAAAAGGTGGTGATGCGCCGTGCGGTTCGAGAAGATCCTGCAGTCGTTCGGCCTGGCCGCGCTGGTGACAGACCAGCAGGACGCGCCAGCCCTCATTACGCCACTGGCGCAACCTCTCCACCAGCGGCGGCAGGGTGCCCCCTTCGGCTTTGAGGGCGGCGCGCAGATCGCCATTGCCCTGGACGTCGAAATGAAGGCTGGGGCGCTCGTCCTCGAGTCGATAGACCTGCAGCGCCACCAGGTCGAGGCGAGACGGTGCCCGGGAAAGATGCGCTTCCAGTTCACTGCTGGACAGGTAGAGTTCCCGGCAGCTGCCGTAAGGCTCTCCCTTGTCGATCGCCCGCTGTTCACCGTTGAGTGTTTCGGCGGCGAAGCTGTCGGACTCCTGTTCAAGGCGGGCCGGTTCAACGATCGTCCAGCGCCCGGTGCCGGCGTAATCGAAAAAAGTGTCGAGCCCTTCGTAGTTGAGGGGCAGCAGAAAGTGGCTCCCCGGGGCCAGAAGCCCTTCGCGCAGCGCCTCGAGGCGTTGTTCCCGTTGGGGACGCGGCAGGTCGAGGGCATCGCAGCGCTCCTTGAAGCGGCGCGTGAACCGGTCCCAGTGCGAGCCAGCCAGAACCATCTCCCGTGCCGGCAGCAGGGTGAATTCTTTGATCTCTTCCTCGCGCGAGCGCTGGTCGGCGGGATCGAAGGGGCGGATGCGCTCGATGAAATCGCCGAAAAATTCCAGCCGCAAGGGCATGTCATGGGTCGGCGGGAAGACGTCGATGATATCGCCCCGTACAGCGAAAGTGCCGCGATCTTCCACCAGCGGCACCGATTGGTAGCCCAGCTCGTGCAGGCGGTGCAGAAGGGGGGAGCGCTCGTATTCATCCTCAACCTTCAGACTCAGGCTCAGATCTTGGAGGATAGTACGTGGGATCACGCGCTGCATGGCGGCGCGGACCGGCAGAATCACCGCCCGGGCGCTGCCGTCGAGCATGGCGGCCAGGGTGGCGATGCGGCGTGCTTCCACTTCGGGATGGGGGGAGAGGGGTTCAAAAGGGGTGACTTCCCACTGCGGAAAGAGACAGATCTGCTCGGGCTGTTCCCAGTAAAAGGCAAGATCGCCGGCCAGTCGCTCGGCGCTGCTCTCGTCTGGCGTGAGGATGTAGAGGGGTTCGGTGGTTTCGCGCAGCAGTGCGGCCAGCAGAAAGGCATCGCAGGAGCCGGTCAGCCCCTGGATTTCTATACGCCGCGCGCCTTCGCGCACCTGTTGCAGCAGAGAGCGACTGGTGGCGTGAGAGATATGGGCGGTTTCGTTGGCTGAATCCATGTCCAAACAAGTAAGGGCGTGCCGTGGCACGCCCCTGGAAAGTTGTCGCGTTGGGTTGTGTTTCAGTCGCGCGGCACAGCGAGCATGCGGTCGAGAGCCTGCTTGGCCCGTGCTCGGATATCGGGCTCGACGGTAATTTCGGGACTCATATTCTGCAGACTGTGCAGGATGTCTTCCAGTGAAGTCAGTTTCATGTTGGGGCAGATGAGGCTGACGCTGGGCAGGATGAATTCCTTGTCGGGATTTTCCTTGCGCAGGCGGTAGAGAATGCCCATCTCGGTGCCGACGATGAAATTTTTAGCCGGATTGGTGCGCGCATATTCATACATGCCGCTGGTCGAGCAGATATGGTGGGCCAGCGCAAGGATCTCAGGGGTGCACTCGGGGTGAGCCATGAAGACCGCGTCTGGGTTTTCCTCCAGGGCGCGCTTGACCTCCTCTACCTTGAGTCGATCGTGGGTCGGACAGTAGCCTTCCCAGAAATGGCACTTCTTGTCGATGTGCTTGGCAATGTAGCGGCCGAGGTTGCGGTCGGGCACCAGCAGCAGTTCGTCGGCGTCGATGGAGCGTGCCACGTTGACGGCGTTGGAGCTGGTGCAGCAGATGTCGCTCTCGGCTTTGACGGCGGCACTGGAGTTGACGTAGGTGACCACGACCGCTTCAGGATGCTTCGCTTTAAGATCCTTGAGCCCTTCGGCGGTCACCATGTCCGCCATCGGGCAACCGGCATCGGCGCGGGGAAGCAGCACGATCTTGTCGGGCGCGAGGATCGCTGCGCTTTCGGCCATGAAATGCACGCCGCAGAAAACGATCACTTCGCGGTCGGTGCGCGCCGCTTCCATGGACAGACCGAGCGAGTCGCCGGTGGTGTCGGCGATCTCCTGCACTTCGTCACGTTGATAGTTATGGGCCAGAATCAGGGCGTTGCGCTCGCGCGCAAGACGCTTGATTTCCTGTTTGATTTCTTCCTGGTTCATAAGCACGCCTTCCGTGTGAAGGAAATAGATGCGGTATACTAGAGTAAAACCCTTGATATGTCAAACCTTTATCTGCCCTTTCCGGCTTGACAGTTCGGCGCCGTTAGCGCTATTCTCGTCTTTTTTCGACATCTTCCTATTGGGTTTCCCCCCTGACACGCGAGAGGTTCTCACCCTATGTTCGGAATCGGTATGCCGGAATTACTGCTTATTCTCGGTCTGGCGCTTATCGTAATCGGTCCCAAGAAACTGCCCGATGTGGCCAAAGCCCTGGGGCGTGGAATGGCTGAGTTCAAGCGTGCCACGGAGGACCTCAAGAACACCATCAATACCGAGTCCCAGGTAGCTGAAACCCGCGAGCGCCTGCAGCGCGAAGGCAAAATAAAGGTTCCGGGCGCGCAAGCCGAGGGGAAGGGAGCCGCACCTGAAGAGTCTTTTGCTTCTAAATCGGAAGAAGAGCAGGTTGCCGCTGCAGAACAGGCCGCCGGCGAAGATGCCGGCCGGGAGGTTCGTGATGGCAAACAGTGAGTCCATCGGGGAAGACCTGCCGTTTACGGCTCATCTTGAGGAACTGCGCAAGCGTCTGATGATCTCTGCCGGCGCCTGGCTGGTGTGTTTTCTGGGCAGTTACGCTTTTGCCGAAAAGCTCTTCGGCTTTATCGCCGACCCGGTGCGTCAGGCGCTTCCCGAGGGGCACAAGCTGGTCTTTATCACGGCCACCGAGCCGTTTTTCACCTATCTCAAAGTTGCGGCCCTGGCCGGCCTGCTGGTGGCGCTGCCGATTATCCTGTGGCAGATCTGGGCGTTTGTCGCGCCCGGTCTTTATTCCCATGAGAAACGCTTTGCGGTGCCCTTTGTGGGGGCAAGTTTCCTATGTTTCGCCGCCGGCACCTATTTCGGTTTTTTCCTGGTTTTTCCGCAGATCTTCAAGTTTCTCATTGAATTCGGCCTTGGCGGCGATGTGGAGGCGATGCTCTCCATGGGCGCCTACCTGAGCATCTCCGCCAAGCTGCTGCTGGCCTTCGGCCTGGTTTTCGAACTGCCGATCCTGATGTTTTTTCTCGGCCGCATGGGCGTTGTCGACCATCACTGGCTGCACCGCAACCGCAAGTATGCGCTGCTGGTGGCGTTTGCCCTGGGGGCGATGCTGACTCCGCCGGATATTTTTTCCCAGACGGCGCTGGCGGTGCCGTTTGTGATTTTGTACGAGGCCAGCGTGTGGATCGTTCGCTTCACAGGCAAGAAGCGGCGCGAGGAAGATGAGGAGGCGGCCGAAGAAGACGGCCAGGCAGACGCTTGATGCCAGACGCACTTGAAATCAAAGGGCTGCATAAATCCTTCGACGGCGTCGAGGTGGTGCGCGATCTGTCATTTCGCATCGCGCCCGGAGAGATTTTCGGGCTGCTTGGCCCCAATGGCGCCGGTAAAAGCACGACCATCAATATGGTGGCGGGCGTTACCCGGCCGAGTGCCGGACACATCGAGGTGTTCGGTCACGACACCCGCAGCGATTACCGTACCACCCGGCGCCTGACCGGGGTCATGCATCAGGAGATCGTAACCGACAATTTTTTTACCATCGGCCAGGCGCTTCAGTTTCATTCCGGTTATTACGGGGTCGCCGATGACCCTGCCTGGCGAAACCTGCTGATCGAACGGCTGGGGCTTGGTCCCCACCTGGGAAAGCCGATGATGAAGCTCTCGGGCGGGCTCAAGCGGCGCTTCATGGTGGCTAAGGCTCTGATCCATCGTCCGCGGCTGCTGATTCTCGATGAGCCGACCGCCGGTGTCGATGTCGAGCTGCGGCGTACCCTGTGGGACTTCGTGCGAGAAATAAATCGCGACGGAACCACCGTGCTACTCACCACCCATTACCTGGAAGAAGCCGAAGCGATGTGCGCGCGCCTCGCCATTATGAACCACGGCCGGCTGGTGGCGCTGGAGCGCACCTCGGACCTGCTGGCGTGCCTCGATGGACGCACGGTGGTGCTGCATCTGCAGCGCCCCCTCGACACGATGCCGGCCGAGCTGACCCGCCTTGGCGCCGAGTGCCGCCCTGAGCATGCTGTCCTGAGCATCCCCCTGCCGAAGGACATGACTGTTATCGAGTTGCTGGCCAAGTTGCATCGGCTCAATCTGCCGATTGTCGATCTGGAAGTACGCCGTGCCGGCCTGGAGGAGATTTTCATCGAATTGACTGGAATGGAACGCGGCGGGCGCGAGGTGAAGGCATGAGTGAAGAGCAGGCGCCCGCGTGGAATTCCTGGCGGCCTTTCTGGACCCTGCTGCGGCGCGAGGTGTGGCGTTTCTGCAAGGTGTCGGCGCAGACCCTGCTGACGCCGATCATTACCGCCTCGTTGTACCTGTTCGTGTTCGGCGCCACGCTGGGAGAGCGCATCGCGGTGGTGGAGGGGTTCAGCTATGCGCAGTTCGTGGTGCCGGGGCTGATCCTGATGGGGGTGATCAACAACTCTTTTGCCAACGCGTCCTCGTCGCTGTTTGTGGCGCGCTATATCGGTAACATCCTTGATCTGCTGGTGACACCGATCACCGCCACCCAGTTTATCTTCGCCTATACCCTTGCGTCCATGCTGCGCGGTCTGCTGGTGGGGGTTGCCGTATGGGGCATATCGATCTTCTTTGTGCCGCTGCCCTGGATCAATCCGGTCGGGGCGATAGCCATGGCGCTGCTGGCGAGCTTCCTGTTTGCCCAGTTCGGCATCATCGCCGCGCTTTACGCCAACACTTTCGACGCCCTCTCCATGTTCAACAACTTCCTGATCCTGCCGTTGATCTATCTGGGCGGCGTGTTCTACCCGATTTCGATTCTGCCGGCTCCCTGGGAGGGGCTTTCCCGTCTCAACCCGCTGTTCTACCTGATCGAAGGGTTCCGTTATGCCCTGCTGGGAGAAGGCGATATCGCTTTCGGGACAGCTTTCGGTGCGGCCGTGGCCATGGCGGTCGTTCTGTTCGGCTGGGCTGCCTGGCTGATCGGGCGCGGCTACAAGCTGCGCAACTGAAACCTCCCTCGCACCCTTTGTCCCTCCGGTCCTTCACCGTACTTTTCTACTCAGCAGAGCAGCCGTAGAGACTTGCTTCCGGATCGGCAGGTTGGCCGGATTCCGGCGCAGCTTGCGGGAGTGGAGGGCAGCCCGCCTGCAAAAGGGCCGCCGTCAGAACAATTAAAACCGAGGGAAGACGCATCTCAACACCTCCAGGCAGACGATTCAGAAATAACCGATAAATCCGATCCGAATGCTTTCATCAATGGTACGGGTGCTGCCGTCGTCCGGCTTGAGCCGCACATTCTGGTAGCCGACATAGACCTTGACGCGAGGTACGGCGGCGTAGGTCAGGCGGACCTCACTTTCCGTCAGGCGGTCGGAGTCAAGGAAAGAGAAAATTTTAGGAGCGTAGACGAAGCGCCCGTCCACGCCAAGGCCGCCAAGGCGCGGCGGGGCATAGGTGGCTCGGGCGCCGACGCCCAGATTGAGAAAATCAATGTTGTCGTTGGTGTTGCCGCCGTAGAGCTTGCCGCCGACGCCCAGCTCGAGGCCGGGGATGTTGCCCGGCTCGCCGGTGAAGTCAAGGCCGAGGCTACCCAGGAAGGTTTCTTCCTCGTCGTTGTAGAGAAAGCGGGCATTGACCGAGGTGGCGCCGTATTCATCGCGGACCAGGCCGTGGGCATAGCCGAGCTGGAAGCTGTCGTCGTTGAAGCCCAGATCGATGCTGTCTGCCGCTGCAAGCGAAGCTGAAAGGCACAGGCAGGTGGTGAGTAAAACAATGAACCGCATAGCATTTCTCCTTGGTGAAAATTGTCATAGACTATGACATAATCTCACCCGCGGGGCAAGGTGAAGCGTAATTCAATGGAAAATGCAGCACTCCTTAGGAAGACAAACTGATCGCCATGACTGGAAATAAAAAACCCGCCGGTGAGAGGCGGGTTGACGGGACGAAGGTCAGATGTCGACCATCTGGTCGAGGACTGATTTTTCGGTGGGTTCGCGCCCTTCTTCCCGGGCCATGCTCTGGATCAGGAGCTGTCCGCCGATACTGGCCGTTTTGCGGACCAGGTTGTCGGCCTCATCCGGATTGCGTCGCTTGAAGGCCTCGATGATTTTGCGGTGCTCATCCACCGAGATCTGCATGCGGCCGGGCAGTGATAGGCTGGCCAGGCGGGGACGGTTGAATTTCATGACCAGCTGATTGATCAGTTCCGCAAGTTTTTCATTGCCGGCGGCACGGATGAACAGTTCGTGGAATTCATTGTGCACCCGGTAGAAGGTCTTGACGTCCCCTTCGTTGGCGAGCTGCTGCAGCTTATCGTTGATTGATTCCAGCCGATCGATGTCTCTGTCCGACAGATTTTTGGCCGCCATTCGCGCAGCGTAGCCTTCAAGGATTGCCTTGATGGCATAAAACTCCTTGACATCACGCTCCGAAAGCGCGGTCACTACCGCCCCCCTGCGGGGAATGACGGTCAGGTACCCCTCGGATTCCAACTGCCGGAAGGCTTCCCTGATGGGCGTGCGACTGATGCCGAAACGCTCCGCCAGTTCTGGCTCGGCCACTTTTTCACCAGGCTTCAGGACGCCGCACAGGATAGCATCGCGAATCGTTTCAAGAATTTTCTCCCGCAGGGTCTGGTGTCGCTCGATCGGTTTTTTTTTCACCTGTGTTCTCCCCACATTGGACTTGCCAAATTGTATACAGTATACAATTTCTGTCAAGGCTTTTCCCGGAGAGAGGTGAAAAAAGATTTATATCCTTCCAATGTTGACGCACTCGCAAAAATTCAGAAGATGGCTTAGCCATCAATGTTTGAGAGGCAGGTTCACGGACAGAGATGAGACCGTCGTTCAGCGGGTGGAATCGTCCTTGAGCAGGGAGCCCTTGAGCACGCCGTTTGCACCGTATTTCCGCTGAAGTCTGTCGACCGCCTGGTCGAGGCGGCCAAGGCGCTCCCGGTTTTTGTCCCCGAAAAGGTCGCTCTGGCCACTTCCCAGGGGTTCGAGAGTTGAGAGGGTAATCCCGAGTAAACGGATTGGTCTGCTGCAGTCCGTTTTTCCTATTAATTCCGTCGCCTCTCGAAATATGGCGCTTCCGTTGCTGATCCCCATGTCCAGTGTTTTTGATTTTGTGATTGTCGTGAAATCTGCATATTTCACCTTGAGCGTCACCCGACTCCCCTGTAACTCTTTGCGGCGCAGACGGGAAGCGACCCTTTCGCTCAAGGACAAAAGCTGCCGGCGGATCTCATCCGGGTCGAACAGATCGAATTCAAACGTGTCTTCATGTCCGACCGATTTAATCTCTTCGTCACTCCGGACGGGGCGGGAATCGATCCCGCGGCACAGTTCATAGAGACGCGCTCCGTTCTTGCCGAAATGTTTCCTGAGCGCCTCAAGGGAGAGCGTTCTCAAGCCGGCGACAGTGGAGATTCCGTAAGTAGCAAGCTTCTCTTCTGACGTGCGGCCGACGCCCCAAAGCGCAGAAACGGGCAGAGACAGCAGGAAGTCATCGGCCTGCGCGGTGGTAATCTCTTTCAGGCCATCGGGTTTAGCTGCCTCTGAAGCCAGTTTGGCCAGGAATTTATTGGGGGCGATCCCGGCACTGACGGCCAACCCGGTCTCAACCCGAACCCGGTGGCGGATCTGTTGTGCGATTTCGACCCCACTGCCAAACAGCGCCCTGCTGCCGGTGACGTCGAGAAAGGCTTCATCGACCGACAGGGGTTCGATCTGGTCGGTGAATTGTGCAAAAATAGCAAATACGATCCGACTGGCCTGGCGGTAGCGTTCCATGCGCACCGGCAGGACCTCCGCCTTGGGACAGAGTTGAACCGCTTGAGCCATCGGCATGGCCGAATGAACCCCGAACGCGCGCGCCTCATAAGAAGCCGCACATACCACCCCACGTCGACGGTTCCCCCCAACGATCACCGGCTTGCCGCGCAGATGAGGTTGATCATGCTGCTCGACCGAGGCGTAGAAAGCGTCCATATCCAGATGCAGTATGCACCGATCCTGTGCGGGTCTCATGGCTGTGAAAGAGTTGGTCTCCGGCATATGGAATTGATTGATCTTCTCATCGTTTTGTTGGTAAAGTGTGGTCTTACCACCAAGCCAGACGGGGTTATGGCATGACCAATGTATTCAAGCCGATTCGGCCCAAAAAGATTTCCGAAGAGATTGTCTCACAAATCAAGAATCTGATCACCTCCGGTGATCTCAAACCCGGCGACCGCATCCCCTCTGAGCGGGAACTTGCACAGATGCTTGGGGTCAGTCGACCTTCCGTGCGTGAGGCCATCATGGTTCTTGATGCCATGGGCCTTCTCGAAGCGCGCCAGGGAGGTGGGACCTATGTACGCTCCTTGACCGCCGGAGCTCTCAGCGATCCGCTGACCACGATGGTCGAAGAAAATCCGGCGATGCTCCATGCCCTTGTCGAAGTCCGGATGGGACTCGAGACCTGGGCGTCCTACCTTGCCGCCAAGCGCGCCACCTCCGTTGAGGTAGAAAGGTTGGGGGAGCTCCTTTCTATAATGAAAACTCAGGCGGCCCGTGGCGGATGGGATGCCGAAGTTGATTCACGATTTCATTATGCCATTACTGCAGCCACTCACAATACCCTGCAGATGCATGTGCTCAACACCATTCATTCACTCTTTCATAAAACGGTCCAGGTGGCGTTGACGGAATTCTACCGCAAAGAGGGGATGGTGGAATTGCTGCTCGAGCAGCATCGGGCCATTTACCAGGCCATTGCCGATGGACAACCCGAGCAGGCTCGCCAGGCCATGCAGGACCACCTTTCCCTTGTCGAGGGAAAAATGTCGCAACTGCTCACTGAGCAGGCCGTTGATTGAAATCCGAAGACAGAAACTTTGAAAACATACAAAAAAGGCAGCCCTGTGAGAGGCTGCCTTTTTTGTATGAGGAGGAATACGGATGGAGCCGTAAAGTGAAAAATCAGCGGCCGCCGCGGCCTGCTACTTGAATACGGACCAGGGCCCGATCCAATGCGGCTTTCATGATGGCGAATTCCTTGTCTTCGGGCGAGAGCTTTTTCAATGCTTCTTCGGCGCGGCCGAGAGCCTGCTTGGCCCGCTCCAGGTCAATTTCGTCCGAGGGTTCTGCGGTTTCGACCAGAATCGTGACATGGTCGTTTTCTACCTCGACATACCCCCAGTTGACCGCAATGTGAAAGGTTTCGCCGCCTTTGCGGTAGCTGAGTTCACCGATGCGCAGGGTGGTCAGCAACGGGGTATGAGAGGGAAGGATCCCGAATTCACCCACCAGACCGGGAGCAGTGATTTCATCCACTTCCTCCGAAAGCACGCGGCGGTAAGGGGTGACCAGGTCGATTTTCAACTTCTCTGCCATGAGCGAATGCCCTTTTCCGGAAGGGGTGGGGAGAATAAATACTCCCCACCTGCTTCATTATCTGGATGTTACGCGGCCAGCTTCTTGGCCTTTTCGATCGCTTCCTCGATGGTACCGACCAGGTAGAAGGCCTGCTCCGGCAGGTTGTCGTGCTTGCCTTCGACGATCTCCTGGAAGCCGCGAATGGTGTCCTTGAGTTCCACGTACTTGCCGGGTGACCCGGTAAAGATTTCAGCGACATGGAAAGGCTGGGACAGGAAGCGCTGAATTTTGCGGGCGCGGGCAACAATCAACTTGTCATCCTCGGACAGTTCGTCCATCCCGAGAATAGCGATGATATCCTGCAGATCCTTGTAGCGCTGCAGAATGATCTGGACATCGCGTGCAATCTTGTAGTGCTCTTCGCCCACCACCTGGGGATCGAGAATCCGGCTGGTGGAGTCCAGCGGGTCGACAGCCGGATAGATGCCGAGCTCAGCAATCTGGCGCGAAAGAACCGTAGTGGCGTCCAAGTGGGCAAAGGCAGTTGCCGGGGCGGGGTCGGTCAAGTCGTCTGCAGGAACATAAATGGCTTGCACCGAGGTAATCGAACCCTTGTCGGTGGTGGTGATCCGCTCCTGCAGCTCACCCATCTCTGTGGCCAACGTGGGCTGATAACCGACCGCAGAGGGAATGCGCCCGAGCAGCGCGGAAACTTCCGAACCCGCCTGGGTAAAACGGAAGATATTGTCAACGAACAGCAGCACGTCCTGGTTTTCTTCGTCACGGAAATATTCCGCAACAGTCAGGGCGGAAATGGCGACGCGGGCACGTGCCCCGGGTGGCTCGTTCATCTGCCCGTAAATCAGGGCCGCTTTGTCGAGAACACCGGAGTCTTTCATCTCGTGCCACAGGTCGTTGCCTTCGCGAGTCCGCTCACCGACCCCGGCAAACACGGAGAAGCCGCCGTGCTGCTTGGCGATGTTATGGATCAATTCCATAATCAGAACGGTTTTGCCGACGCCGGCGCCGCCGAAAAGGCCGATTTTACCGCCACGGGAGTAAGGCGCGAGCAGATCAACGACTTTGATTCCAGTTTCAAAGGCTTCAACGGTCGTCGATTGGCTGACAAAGTCAGGCGCGGGGCGATGGATTTCCCATTCAGTCTCAGCACCAACCGGACCTGCCTCATCGACCGGTTCGCCGACGACATTGAGGATGCGTCCGAGGCATTTACGGCCGACTGGCATGACGATTTGCTTGCCGGTGTCAAGGACCTCCTGGCCGCGTACCAGACCTTCTGTGGAGTCCATGGCGATAGCGCGCACGGTGTTTTCGCCGAGATGCTGAGCGACTTCGATGACCAGGTTCCACTCCTCGTTGGAGATGGAGGGGTTGGAAACCTTGAGAGCGTGATAGATTTCAGGCAGCTTGCCGGGCTCGAATTCCACGTCGACGACGGGACCGATGACCTGGATGATTTTCCCTTTATTCATGATGAACCGTTCCTCCTTTATTTCACCGCGGCGGTGAAGGGGTATTCCGTTTACTTGATAGACTCGGCGCCAGAGATGATTTCCATCAATTCTTTGGTGATGGCTGCCTGGCGGGCCCGGTTATATTGCAGAGTCAGCCGGCCGATCATCTCGGAGGCATTCTTGCTGGCACTGTCCATGGCGCTCATGCGGGCTCCATGTTCCGAAGCCACTGACTCGAGCAGGGCGCGGAAGATCTGAACCTCCACGTTCTTGGGTAGAAGCTGTTCAAGAACTTCGCTGCGGTGGGGCTCGTATAGATAATCGGTCACCGTTTCTTCGCCGACGGTTTCGCGGGGCACCACCGGAAGAACCTGGGTGAGTGTCGGCTCCTGGCTGATGGCGCTGCGAAACGCGTTATAGGCCAGGTAGACGACATCATATGTTTCTTCCTGGTATTGGTTGACAATCTCCTGGCCGAGCAGCGCAGCGGTACTGTAGGAGACCGACCCCATGATGTTTTCATGCACCTTGACAATGTTCATGCCGGGGCGGCGTTTGAGATACTCATTGCCCTTGCGGCCGATAATCATCAGGTCGACCTGCTCGAAGTCTTCCTCATTTTTGCGGATGAAGCGTTCCGCTGTCTTGCTGATATTTGCGTTGAAACCGCCGCACAGACCGCGATCCGCCGTCATCAGGACAACGAGCGCCCGTTTTTTTTCCCGCTGCAGCAGCAACGGGTGCGACTCGGAATCCTCGCGCATG
Source organism: Geoalkalibacter subterraneus (assembly GCF_000827125.1). NCBI lineage: Bacteria > Pseudomonadati > Thermodesulfobacteriota > Desulfuromonadia > Desulfuromonadales > Geoalkalibacteraceae > Geoalkalibacter > Geoalkalibacter subterraneus. Next base: position 3,316,042 of record NZ_CP010311.1, on the reverse strand, counting down.
GCCAGGCTGGCAAGCACGTTGGACATTTTGTCCGCGTAGGGGCGTGCCGCCACCACCGCATCCTGTGCTCGGCGCAGCTTGGCCGCGGACACCATTTTCATCGCCTTGGTAATCTGGCGGGTGTTCTTGACCGTGCCGATTCGTTTCTTGATTTCCTTTAGATTCGCCATTTATCCTGACCTTCCCGTCGTGACTAGGCAGCGACGAACTGTCCCTTGAATTCATCCAGAGCCGACTTGATGCGCCCCTCGAGTTCATCGTCCAACGCCTTCTTGACGCGGATATCCTCGAGCAGCTGCGCATGCTTCGATTCAATGAAAGTGTAAAGTTCGCTTTCGTAGCGCTGAATTTCGTTGACCGGGTATTCGTCAATAAAGCCATTGTTGGCGGCATAGATGATCAGAACCTGTTTTTCGACCGGCAGCGGCTGATACTGGCCCTGCTTGAGGATTTCCACCAGGCGCGCGCCGCGATTGAGCTGACGCTGAGTTGCAGCATCAAGGTCAGAGCCGAACTGGGCGAACGCCGCCATCTCGCGGTACTGAGCCAGGGCGAGACGCAGCGTACCGGCCACCTGCTTCATGGCTTTGATCTGGGCCGAGCCGCCGACACGGGAAACCGAGAGGCCGACATTGATGGCGGGACGCACACCGGAGTAGAACAGGTCGGTCTCAAGGAAGATCTGGCCGTCGGTGATCGAAATGACGTTGGTCGGAATGTACGCCGAAACGTCACCGGCCTGGGTTTCAATGATCGGCAGCGCAGTCAGGGAACCGGCGCCCAGATCATCGTTGAGCTTGGCGGCACGTTCGAGCAGGCGGCTGTGAAGATAGAAAACGTCGCCGGGGAAAGCCTCGCGTCCCGGCGGACGACGCAGCAGCAGAGAAAGCTGGCGATAGGCGACGGCCTGCTTCGAAAGGTCGTCATAAATGATGACCGCGTGCTTGGCGTTGTCGCGAAAATACTCGCCCATGGTGACGCCGGTGTAGGGTGCGATAAACTGCAGCGGGGCGGGTTCGGAAGCCGTTGCCGCAACGACAATGGTGTAGTCCATGGCGCCGTGCTGCTTGAGCTTGTCGACCACCTGGGCCACAGTGGAGCGCTTCTGGCCGATGGCGACATAAATACAGATGCAGTCCTGACCCTTCTGGTTGATGATGGCGTCAACGGCGACGGCAGTCTTGCCGGTCTGGCGGTCACCAATGATCAGCTCGCGCTGACCGCGGCCGATGGGAACCATCGAGTCGATCGCTTTAAGGCCGGTCTGCAGCGGCTCATGAACCGATTTTCGGGCAACGATGCCGGGGGCTTTAACTTCGACCTGGCGTGCCTCGTCCGTCTTGATCTCGCCTTTTCCGTCGATAGGGATGCCGATACCGTTGACTACACGGCCGACCAGCGCCTCGCCGACAGGAACCTGCACGATTTTTTCCGTACGCTTGACGATCGAGCCTTCTTTGATGTGCTCGTAATCACCAAAAATCGCGGCGCCGACATTGTCCTCTTCCAGGTTGAGAACCATGCCCATGACACCGCCGGGGAATTCGAGCAGCTCGCCGGCCATGGCCTTGTCGAGACCGTGGATGCGGGCAATACCGTCACCAATGGTGATGACCGTACCGGTTTCGCTGACCTCGACCTCCCGGCCGAAATTCTTGATCTGCTTTTTGATGATCGCGCTGATTTCTTCCGCTTTGATTTGCATAATGACCTTTTCACCCCTTCGTTAATGTATCTTCAATTCTTTTCAGTTGCGTGCTGAGGCTGCCATCGAAAACCCGACCCCCGATTTCGGCTTTGAGCCCGCCGATCAGCTCGGGGTTGACCTTGGTGTCCAGAATGACTTTTTTGCCGGTCTGCTTTTCAAGTCCGGCGCGGATAACCTTGATCTGTTCTTCGTCCAGGGCCGATGCGGCCGCCACCTGTGCGCGCAGAATGCCGGAAAGCTCGTCTGCGAAGCGCCGGTATTCGGCGACGATTTGCGGCAGTACCTGGAGGCGTCCTTTTTCAAGAAGCAGACCCAGGAAGTTTCTGATCGGGGCCGAAAGTTTGAGCTTTTTGGCTACTTCGGTCAGGATCGCGGAGCGTTTCTCGAAGGGAAAGGTCGGGCTGGTGAGCACCAGCCGCAGATTTTTCTCTTCGGAAAAGGCGGCGAGAATGCCGTCCAGTTCATCCGCAAATTGTTCCACCTTCTTCTGCTCGGTCCCTATTTCAACCAGGGCGCGGGCATATCTTTTGGAAATCGCGTTGACACTCAACTTAATTCTCCCGCCTTCTGCATTTTCTGCATGTATTCGTCAACCAGACGCTTCTGGTCGGCGTCAGTGAAATTCTTCTTCAACATCTCGCGCGCCAGGGAGATCGCCAGGGAGGCTGCTTCTTCACGCAGTTCGCGGGTTGCCTTGGCGACCTCCTGCGTTGCGGCCCTCTCAGAATCCTTGACCATTTTCTCTGCCATCTCCCGTGCGTTGGCGATAATACGCTCACGCTCGAGTTCGCCTTCGCGGCGGATTTCCTCTTCGATCGCGGCGATCTCTTCAGAGGCATCCTTGAGCTTGGCCTCGTATTCGGCGTACTTGGCTTCCGCCTCGCGACGAGCCTTCTCCGCCTCTTCCAGTGCCTTTTCCAGGCTCTCGCGACGGCTTGCCAGGCCGCGCTTGATCGGCTTGGTGACAAAGTACACGAGGATGCCGACCACCACCGCGAAGTTCAGAACGCGGAAGATGAAGTCTTTCAGCAAAACGCCGCTGTCGGCGTGATGACCGCCGCCTGCGGCCATGGCCGAAGCTGCAGCGAGAACGACGGTGAGGGTCAGGACGGCAACGGCGGTTGCGCGCAAAGTTCTCATACCCATGGAATTACAGACTCCTACCTAAGACTTTTGATGCCACTTGCTTGGCCAGGTCTTCCGCCTCGCTGCGCAGTCCTTTGCGGGCTTCTTCGGCTTGCTTGGCGACCTGATCGCGTACGCTTTTGATCTGTGCTGAAGATTTCTTCTGTGCTTCGCCCAGGATGCGCCCCTCTTCTTCGGCCGCAGCGGTCCGCATGGCGGCGCGCTCTTCACTGGCTCTGGTTTTGGCTTCGTGAAGTTTATCGCGATACGCCTTCATTCTGGACTGAATTTCGTCCTCGAGTTCTCGGGCACGCTCGTGTCCGCCTTCCGTAGCCTGGCGCCTCTCCTCCATAATCCGCAACAAGGGGCGGTAGAGGAGAAAATGAAGGAGAACCAGTAGGATAATGAAATTGCCGAATTGCAGGAACAGGGTCCAATCGAGACTGATCACCGAAATACCTCGTCAAATGCTTGGTTTTGCGGAAGCCGTCCTGAAGGGACGACGTACTGTATACAAGGTGAGGTTGAAATAAAAAAATGTTTGCCGTGCGGCAAAACAGGGAATAGCTAACACAGCCACTTTTCCCTTGTCAAGAATCTTTTGGCGCGATCAAGGTTTTCGAGCATTCACCAACAGCGGCGGAGTCAGTGATAAGTGGCGGATTCGATTTCGTTTAAATGAGCCATGATCGCTTCGCGGTGAATGGGGGGCAGATCAATGAACTGCAATCCCATCCCTGGGGGAAAGGAGGGTTTAGGGGCATTCTCCGCACGGTTGCACCACGCAACCCGTGCCCGGCAGCGAATCGGTTCATGGCAGGAGGGGAGGCGAAATTCGATCAGAAGACGTGTCGCAGCGGCATACAGGGTGTTGGATTGAAGATACATTCCGCCGATACTTAGATCTAGTGCCACTCCGCCCTGCGTGAGTTGCTCGTTGCGTCCGAAGCGTACCGGGGCATTGGTTTCGAGGCGCGATTGGCGGTTCGGGGTGGAGCAGAGAATCATGATGCCGACCCTGTAAGAAAGAGAAAGTATAAATATAGGATCAGGGGGTCGCGGCAGTGGTCGCCTTCTCAGCGAGATCGCCTGTCAGGTCTTTCAGGCGGCGAAAATCCTGCAAAATAGAGACGGCCTCAATGACGTAAGGATCTTCCGCTGTATTTTCCGCCCACAGTGCCTTTCGCTCCTCCTCAGAGAGGTCGCGGTCCCCAGTGCCTTCTTCATCGTGTACCGGAGCCATGCCATGGAAGGGGCGGTTTTCCCGCTCGTTCTGCATCTGTTGATGACGTTCACGGGCCTGGTCGATGTGCAGAGGATAGGTGGTGTCGGCCATGCGCTCACGGACACGTTCGGCCTCGCGGGCAATTTCGGTCAGTTTTTCGTTTTCGGCCACGCGTGCCAGGCTGCGCTCCTCAAGTTTCTGCACGGGAGGGGAGGCGGGCCAGGTGGAGAAATCGGCGGATGGGACCTGGTCCCAGGGCAGGGAGTGCTCAAGGTACTGTTCTCCGCTTTCCACATGACGCAGGCGGTCGGGCAGGACAATGTCGGGAACGACGCCGCGATACTGGGTCGAATCACCACTGATGCGGTAGAATTTCTGGATGGTGACCTTCATCGCGCCCAGCGGGCGGTACTTATCCATATTGGGAAAGGGCAGGCTGCGGTCGAGGTCGATGACCGCCTGCACCGTCCCTTTGCCATGGGTGTGTTCGCTGCCGATGATGACCGCCCGGTCATAGTCCTGCAGCGCACCGGCGAGAATTTCAGACGCCGAGGCGCTGAATTTATTGACCAGCACCACCAGCGGGCCGTCGTAAGCGACGCTTTCATCCTTGTCGGCGAGGGTTTCGATCTTGCCATCCGCGTTCTTGACCTGGACGACCGGCCCCCCCTCGATGAACAGTCCGGCCACCGAAACGGCATCAGCCAATGCGCCGCCGCCATTGTTGCGCAGGTCCAGCACCAGCCCTTCGATGCCGGCCTCGCCCAGGCGTTCAAGCTCTTTGCGCGTGTCATCGGTGGAGTTTCTCCCGCCGCCGTTCATGCCGCCCTCGAAATCGCGGTAGAAGCTGGGAATTCTGATGTAGCCGTAGGATCTCTCCTTGTCGGGGAGGGGGAGCACAGCCGATTTGACGAATGTCTCCTCGATCTGCACCACATCGCGCACGATGGGAATGACCACCCTTTGTCCATCGGGTTTCCGGACATGCAGGCGGACCTCGGTGCCCTTTTTGCCGCGAATCAACCGGACGGCATCCCGAAGGCGCATGTCGACGACATCGACGGCGTCGTCTTTGCCTTCACCGACGGCAAGGATGGTGTCTTCGGCTTCAAGCTGCCCCTGGCGGTAGGCGGCGCTGCCGGGAATGATGCGCACCACTTTGATAAAGCCTTCTTCCTCGCGCAGCGTGGCGCCGATTCCTTCGAGTGAGCCGCGCATGCTGATGTCGAAGTCCTCTTTGGTCATGGGAGGAAGGTAACTGGAGTGCGGGTCGAAAGCGCTCGCCACCGCGTTGAAATAGACGTCGAAATAATCCTGGCGGCGATTCTCCTGCAACTGGTTGAAAAGGTGCTCCTGGTTGTTGCGCACCTTGTCGAGCGCTTCCGCCAGCAGAGCCTTCTCGTCACGGGTCGCCTCTTCATCTTCCGAGGCCGCGTTCTCCTCCAGCGCAATCAGGCGGTTGATCACCTGCAGCTTGAGGATTTTGCGCCAGCGATCCCGTAGCTCCGCAGGTGTTTCGCAGTATTTGATCTTGTCCGGGTCTGTTTCCAGCCGCTCTTCGCGGCGCAGATCGAATCCGTCGTCCAGCAGGGAGAAAACCATCTCGCGGACATCCGTCACACGCTGCTCCATGGTTTTGGCCGCCACCTGGGGCAGCCGGACCTGGCTGCTGGCCAGCTCATCGTCGATGCGGGTCTCAAATTTTTCCAGGCGGCGCACATCTTCCTGCAGCAGAAAGCGTTTCTGTGAGTCGATCTGCTTGAGAAACAGGGTGAAGGCATCTTTGGAGAGCTGGTCGTCCAGCGGCTTGTGGCTGTAATGATGGCTCACCAGCTGCTGGCGGATGACAAAGCTCAGAAGCCGTGCCCGGTTGAGATCGAAGGACTCTGAATCTGCCTCGGAACCGACAAAGGCTGTACCTGCCGTCGGAAGCAGGAGCAGGGGCAGAAGCAGAACCAGGAGTAATTTTCTTGTCATACGGGTCATTTGGAGTGCGCTTTTTCTCTTCGAAGGGATTCACCTGCATCTAGAGGAGGGTGCGAGAGTGAATCACAGTTGGTTGCAAAATCAGTCCATGGGGATCAGGCTGTGGTTTTCGACTGCAGCCTTCGGACCTGAGGATTTCTTATGAAAGTAAAGCACATCCGAGGGGTTTCGAGCAAGGGGGAGGATTTGAATGCGAATGAAAAACGCCTCCCCCACCCCTGTGATAGGGAGGGGGAGGCTGACTTTTAGCCCGGAATATTCATCCGGGTTAGAGTAGATCCGTTTTGCGCAGAGCCCACAGCGCAAGAAAATAAGAGAGGATGATGACGCCGAACCAGCCGAAAACCAGCACATAGCTCATGGAAATGACTCCTTATCTTAATTATTCTAAAAATCGATCAGTAGAGATTTTTGGCATTTTCACTTTCAAGATCGTCGGTGGTGAACTTGCGCCGATCCATCATGCGCCACACGCAGGCAATATAGGCCAGCACGAAGGGGACCGCCAATGCCACATAACTCATGGCCGTCAGGGTAAAGTGACTGCTGGAAGCGTTGAAGATGGTCAGGCTGCTGGCCGGATCGACCGCCGAGGGATAAAAGGCGCTGCCATGGAACCCTGCGGTCAGCAGCAGTGACAGAGCCGTCAATACCGTACCGACGCCGGCCGGCCAGATGCCGCGTGTGCTGCGCCCCTTCCCCGTCATGACAACACCGGCGATCACCAGCAGCAGACCCGCAACCAGCATGATCAGCACCACCGGCATACCCAGCAGGTTCTTCAGATATTTGAACGATTCGACCGTCACCTGCCCACTGGCCGGATCAACCGCGAAGCCGTCCATGGTCACCAACCGCACCAGCACATAGAGCAGGAAAGGCAGGGCGATGACCATGTTGATCACCACGGCACGTCGCAGACGTTCATGCAGATCTTCATGCCGGATATGGTTGCACAGATACAGTGCTCCCAGGACCCGGGCCAGAAAAACCAGGAACAGTCCCATGCTCAGGTTGAACAGAGAGAAGGCCGCCTCAAGTCCGCGCAGCGAATGCAGCCAGGTCACCCGGTTGTAATCATCGAGTGTGAAGCTGGCGCCGGTAAAAAAAGTGCCGAGGGCCGCTCCCACCAGCAGCAGCCCGACGCTACCATTGATAAACATGAAGGCTTCGTAGGTACGCGCTCCCAGCAGATTGCCAGGCTTGGTGCGGAATTCATAGCTTACGGCCTGCAGCACGAAGGTGGCAAGAATCAGCATCCACACCCAGTAGGCGCCGCCAAAGCTGGTGGCATAGAACAGGGGAAAGGCCGCAAACAATGCGCCACCGAAAAGAACCAGGGTGGTAAACGTCAGCTCCCACTTACGCCCCAGGGAGTTGACTATCAGCTTCTTCTCCACATCATCATGCGCGGTGGTGAGCAGCAGCGTCTGCCCTCCCTGAACGAAAGTCAGGAAAACAAACAGTGCCCCCACTACAGAGACAATCAGCCACCAGAGGTGCTGCAGGGTTGCATGGTCAAGATTGCCTATCATGTCATTCCTCCTCCGGGCCCAGGCTGATCTGCCGGGTCATGATGCGAATTTCAGCGATGAGCAGAATGGTGAACAGTACCGCAAACATCCAGAACGTGGTCTGCACCGCGCCGGTGGTCAGGTTCGATGTGGCGACCCCGACCGGCAGCATCCCCTGAATCGCCCAGGGCTGGCGCCCCACCTCGGCGACGATCCAGCCGGTCTGCGAGGCCAGATATCCAAGAAAGAGAGAGAAAACGCCCAGCCAGAGAAGCCAGGGGGTATGGGCCAGGCGGCTCTTGAGGGTGTAGTAGAACAGCACCGCAAACAGCAGCGGGAAGAAAAACCCCAGCGCCACCATGATGCGGAAGCTGTAGAAGTTGAGTGCAACCGGCGGAACGGCCTGCTCGGGATGGGTGAGATAGCCGTAGCCCAGGTGCTGTTCGTGGGCGCGGAAGTCGCGCAATGCCGTCTGAGCCGCACCCTCGTCGCCGTTCTTGCGCGCTGCTTTATAGGCTGCAAGAGCACTCACCGCCTGGCGCCCGTTCTGCATTTTCTGCTCGACACTAATGATGCCGTGCTCTTCGTTGCCGCGCACCAGGTCCCGCAGCCCGGGCACGAAGCTGTTGATGTCGCGGTTGGCAAGAAATGACAGGGCGTAGGGGATTTCCAGCGCGAAGTAGTGGGGCGATTGATCGTCATCAAGTTGCTTGTCGCCACGCAGGATGCCGAAGACGTTGAGGCCGCTGCCGACCTCGCCGTCATAGAGCCCTTCGATGGCCGCCAGCTTCATGGGCTGCGCCTGGGCGACGATGTGCCCCGACTCGTCCCCTGACCCGGCCAGGTAGACCGAGGAGATGAAGCCGAACACGCAAGCCACCACAATGCTGCGCTTGGCCAGCAGCTTATGACGGTCACGCAGCAGGAACCAGCAGGAGACCGCCACCACGAACAACGCCGCCAGCACAAAACCGGAAGAGGTGGCGTGGGTAAAGCGGCTCAGCGCTGAAGGTGAGCCGAGCACCGCCCAGAAATTCTCCATTTCAAAGCGTGCCGTATCCGGATTGAACACCATTCCCACCGGGTTCTGCATCCAGCCGTTGGCCACCAGGATCCACAGCGCCGAAAGATTGGCACCGATTGCCACCATCCAGGTGGAAAACAGGTGGAATTTTTTTGAAACCCGGTCCCAGCCGAAGAACATGACGGCAAAGAAGGTGGCTTCGAGGAAAAAGGCGAAGATTCCCTCGATCGCCAGCGGCGCCCCGAAGATATCCCCGACCATCCACGAATAGTTTGACCAGTTGGTGCCGAACTGGAATTCCAGAATCAGGCCGGTCGCCACACCAATCGCAAAATTGATGGCGAAGAGCTTCATCCAGAACTTGGTCAGCGCCTTCCAGCGTTCATCGCCGGTCTTGACATAGATCGACTCGAAAAAAGCCAGCAGAAACGACAGCCCCAATGTCAGGGGCACAAAAATCCAGTGATACATGGCGGTCAGGGCGAACTGGCCGCGCGACCAGTTGACCTGACTCCAGTCAATGCTCTCGAGCACGATGACCTCCATGGCAGTAGGTTGGGGGAGCGCCTCTGGGAGGCTGCTCCGGGTTCAAGGTTGTGACGATGGCGCCTGTGTCAGGTTGGACAGGACATGGTCGGCGCGCTGCGCATCGGTTTCGAATTCCGTATTGAGAAAGTTGGGAAAGAAAAACAACTTGAGCACGCCGAACATGATCAGCAGCTTGATCGCAAGCAGCTTCCATAGAGTGCGCCCCAGGCGCATGGAACGAAAGCCGTCGTAGTAGAAAAGGCAGATTTTTTTCAGCATGGGCAAAGCCTTCCTTTTCCGATAAAAGTCGCCAATCAGATTGTATCCCCGATGTGGGAAATTTCCAGTGATCGACAGAGATATAAATATAACCAAAGCGGTCATAATTATACGCACCGCGATCAGGCTGTCAAGCAGTCGAGACTATTTTAATCTGAATCCGTGAGGAGTGAGGTGTAAAGAGTGAGGAGAAAAAGTGGCTCCCCGACGCTGAAAAGGAGAAGGAAACCTACCAGAACCCATAGGCCCCGGCAGACAGGACATACAGCCCCAGCAGCAGATTGGTCACCACATGAGCGACGACGGCGGCATGCAGATCGCGGGTGCGCAGTACCAGCGCTCCATACGCGAGGCCGGCGATGATCCCCACCAGCCAGCGGTTGTGTTCCAAGCCGAACAGCAGTGCCGTCAGGGCAAAAGCGCCCAGAGCAAAGCGATCCAGCGCCACCTGGGAAAAGTCGCGCTCCATCAGCCAGCGGTACAGAAAGCCGCGCCAGAAATACTCCTCGATCACCGCGATCACCAGCGCCGAACCCGCCAGACGCACCAGCGTCAACGACCAGCCGGCTGCCTCGGGGGCATAAAAACTTGCCGCAGGTGCGCGGTAAGTCTCCCAGGGCGGCAGAATGCCCCAGCGGTTGTAAAATTCGATCCAGCCCGGCCACTCACGCCAGAAAGAGAGTTCAGGCAGAATCCACACGGCCCATACGACGATCCCTGTCAGCAGCGCCGGCGGAAGATGGCGCAGTTGAAATGCATCATAGTGCCGCCAGGGGCGCAGCCACAAAAAAAGCCCGGCACAGACAAGAGTGCGCAGGGCATAGCCCCCGGCGGTGCGGGGCAGGGCTTCCATCAGGATCAACCAGGCCGCGAAAGGGGCCACGTGATCGATCAGAGTGCGGTGTCGCTGAAAAAACGAGGTGTTTGAGGTCTCTGCTGAGTTCATGGTCACCACAAAATCTGATTGTATCTATTCGTCTCGCGGAATCGTAGTTCCCATGCTGGCCAGCTGCATCTGAACGAGAATGAATTCCGGGGACTTTGCCTGAATCGAGCAATTCAGACAAGGGTAAAGGGTAGCAGATTTCTGCGGTTTGTCCGGCTCAGAAATTAGAGATCCTTGAACGCAAAATGCTGAATCAGCATCTCGATGGCGTCGATGTCGCCCGGATCGGCGATCAGCGATTTGAAGCCGGCCTCGTAAAAGTCATTGTTGGCAGCCCGGCGCTGCCAGACGCAGGTGGCATCGCAGATGATGTTGGTGCGGCCCAGGATTTCGGAGGGCAGGCGCATGCGGCAGGCATAAGTGGTGTTGGGAGTGAGGGGCTTTTCACATAGAAGCATCATCCCCTCGGTGGTGATATCGACCAGGCGGCCGAGCAACTCGGCAGTCTCGAGGTTGAAGACCTCCAGATAATAGAGTGTGTTTCTGCGTTTCTGGGCTCTTTTCTCTGGGAATTGCTCTTGGCTCACACCCGGCTCCTCATATTAGGATTGAGAATGACGACTAACCTTCAAGGTAATTAAATGAGGCTTATTCGTCAATCAAATAGTGGTTATCATTTAAGAATCAGGCGGGAGTGGTGTGGAATGCCCGTTTTCTCGTTCGGCGCAATGGTATGACTGGGGCCTTTCTGGACAGATGGTGGCTCCGAAACGACCTCCAGGAGCAGTCCGTGCATCGCCGCGACACGAACCCTGGCGCCTTCCCCCAATCGGTCTGTGTCCACGGCCCGGGCACGCCACAGTTCGCCATGGATATCGACAACGCCTACCGGGGTCAGCTCCCGAACCACTATCCCGGTGCTGCCAACCAACGTGTTGCCCCGCGGGTGTGGTTCAGGATCGTAGGCGCGCCATACCAGGGGAAACAGGACAATGTCTTTGATGATCCAGATGATTGCCACCAGCCCCAGCCACAAGCGCGGCAGGTCGAACCAGGTGGCCAGCAGCCACAGAACTGCAATCAGCAGAGCCAATGCCGGCAGTTGGAGGAGAGTGTAGCGCAGCAGGATGCGCCGGTTCCAGCGGCGGGACTCTGGCGTCCGCGATGCGGCTTTCATGGGGTTATCCTGCCTCGGCAGGGTGTGCGGCAAAGAATCGGGCGATTGCCTCCTGCACTTCAGCCGACCCTGCTGCGGTCACAGGAACATCCGGCAGCGAGCGCAGGAACGCGCGTCCATAGCCCTTTTTCACCACCCGGCTGTCCAGGATCAGCACCACGCCGCGATCATCGCGATGGCGGATCAAACGGCCGAACCCCTGCTTGAACTTGATGACCGCCTGCGGCACGGTATAGCTCATAAAGGGATCTCCCCCGCGCTGGGCGATTGCTTCGGCGCGCGCTTCAAGCACCGGTTCGGTCGGTACGCGAAAGGGCAGGCGGGTGATGATCACCTGTTCCAGGGAGCGCCCCGGCACATCCACCCCCTCCCAGAAGGAATCGGTGGCGAACAGCACACTTGAATCCTCGTCGGCGAATTGCTTCAGCAGGCGATGGCGATTGGCCTCACCCTGGCGCAGGCAGTGATAGCCGCGCGCCCCGAGCACCGGCGCAAGTTCACCGTGCAGCCGTCGCAGCAGGCCATAGGCGGTGAACAGCACGAAGGTGCGCCCGCCGGCCGCCAGGATGCAGCGCTCGATCAGATCCCGCGCCTGCTCGGCAAAGCCCGGGCGCCCCGGCTCCGGCAGATCGGTGGGCACCGCCACCAGCGCCTGTTCGCGGTAGTCAAAGGGCGCGGGAAGCTGCAATTCGCGCAGCCGCTCCTTCTCGGCACGATCCAGCCCGACCCGTTCGCGCAGATAGGCAAAGGATTCGCCCACAGCCAGCGTGGCGCTGGTCATCACCACCGTGCGGAACCGCTGATATACAGCTTCGTCGAGATTTTCAGCCACTTCCAGCGGCGCGGTGCATAAACGGGTGACCAGCATCTCTCCCCGGCCGACACGCCGCCGTGCCACTTCGAACCAGGAACATAGCCCGGCATCGGCCGCGATAAACAGGTCGAGATCGGCGCTGATTCCTTCGCAGCGCGCCGCACAGCCGCGCAGCTCCACCAGGGTGGAGAGCATCTTGTCGGCTGTTTTCTCCGGCAGCGCGTTGCAGGTCTTGAGCAGCGCCCGCAGCTGTTTGGCAAAGAGCGCACTTTCATTGGCCAGCGCCCGCAGCCGGGGTTGGAACTGCGCCCACAGGCGGCCTCCGGTAAACGAGGGGATCAACCGCAGCTTCAGCTCGCCCCCCTCGTTTCTGCCGGCGGCGGACTGAACCAGCGCTTCGCCCGCTTCCTCCAGCGTCTCCACCGCCTGATCGAGCAGTGTCTGGCGTGCCACCGTCAGTGCATCGACCTGTTCATGCAGGGTGCGGTAGAGTTCATCTTCGCTGTCAGGCAGCTCCTTGGAAAGCTGGGACATGAAGCGCGGCAGCAGGCCCCGCTCCGCCTTGCGCGGGTGGCGCAGGCGGCCCATCAGGCGCGAGAAGGTAAAGCGGGTGACCTGGGAGGAGAAAAAGCGCGTCGCCACATCCTCCAGGTGATGAGCTTCGTCGAGGATGATGCGGTCGAAGGGGGGCAGCACCGCCGCGGCGGTGTAATTGTCGGTCTGCTGGCGCAGGGCCAGATCGCTTAAAAGCAGGGCGTGGTTGACCACCAGCAGGTCGGCAGCCGCCGCCGCGCGCCGCGCGCGATGAAAAAAGCAGCGGCTGTAATGAGGGCAGCGCACCCGGGCGCACTGATCAATTTCGCAGCGCACCTCCTCCCAAAGTGATTCTTTCGGGATAAAGGGCAGATCCTCGCGCGAGCCGTCGCGTGTATGTTCGGCCCAGTCGAGGATGGCGCGCAGCTCACCGAGGTGCTCGGCATCGAACAGGCCCGGTTCAGTGTGAGCCGTTTCGCTGCGCCGCAGGCACAGGTAGTTGCCGCGTCCCTTGACCAGCACGGCGTGGAACTCAAGATCGGTCGAGCGCTGCAGAAAGGGGATATCCTTGCGGATCAGCTGCTCCTGCAGGTTGATGGTGTTGGTGGAGATCACCACCCGCTCTTCGTTGCGCACCGCCCACAGCGCGGCCGGAACCAGGTAGGCCAGGCTCTTGCCGGTGCCGGTGCCCGCTTCGATCACCGCCAGCTGATTGAGGTTGAACGCCTCGCTCACCGCAAAGGCCATGCGCAGCTGCTCCGGGCGTTCTTCCCAGCCGGGCAGGCGCTGCGCCACCTGGCCGCCCTCGGCCAGAATCTCCGCAATGCGTGCGGGGTCGAGCTGATGCCGCTCCCGCGGCGCAAACGCCTCCACCACCCGGTAGAGGTCGCTCACCGGGTTGTCGACAATATAAAAGCCGACTCCGAGGGCGCCAAGGCGGGAGGCGACTTCGATGTCGGCATTGGACGGCTGCAGCACGCCGGAGGGGTGGTTGTGCAGCACCACGTCACCATGGGTGCACAACTGCATGATGGCCGGCACCGCATCCTGGCTGCCGCGCGCCAGCACCTCCACCGACACCACGCGCCGTTCGGCGTCGGTGTGGCCGAGAAAAAAAACCTCGTTGCCGCGCGCTTCGGCAATGGCCTCGCGCATCAGCGCGCAGGCCTGCGCCGCCAGAAAAGTCTCGATCAAAACAGGCTCCTCGTCACCCGATCCCGGGTCTCAATGAAAGGAAGCCATTATCGCGCGGATGGGGGTGGATTTCAAACACTTCGGATTTTGAACTACACAAACATTGAACACAGAATCTTGGAACCACAGAGATCACGGAGAACACGGAGAAAAATCTGAGAACCCATCTTTTTGGTTTTAAACCTTAATCTCGTGGTTTCCTCTGTGCTCTCTGTGTCCTCTGTGGTTCAGATCCTTGGTATCGAAACAACCAAAGACTATCGCAGATACTCCCGTATCCCCTCGCAAGTGAATTTTGACGCACTCGCAAAAAACCAGAGGATGGCTAAGCAAAAATTTCGTCCTACAAGGCCTGGTGGTTTTTCAGGGGCGAAGGCATACATCAGGTATGTCGAGGTCCTGAAAAAACGCCGTAACGCCGTAGGACGGACTTTTTGCGACGCCATCAATTTTATTTACTGGCGTTTTTCCATCAAGGGGTAGATTTCTTTCCGGTGGCAGATCCCAAGGACAAGAATCTGATGATGATCGACCCGGAAAACAACCCGGTAGTCTCCGATCCTGAGTTTCCAATAGCCTTTCAAGGTTTTGCGCAGAGGCTCGCCATATTCCTGCGGCGCGACCATAAGCCGGGATTCGATGGCTTTTCTGATGCGCAAACGGATATCCCCGTTAAGCTTTGGGATGTCGCGGTTTTTAACTTCGGGATGGTAGATAACCGTGAAAGTCACTTCAGCCCCATGTCTCGTCATGACTTAAGGCTTCGAAGGATTGGAAATCTTTTTCCCGTTCTGTAGCAAATACCGTCAATGCACGATCTTCATGCAGCTCAAGAGCCTCTTTGACAAGGTCACGCATCAGCATGGACATGGAAACACCCTGAGTTTCAGCAAGATCATGGAGGGTATTGTAAACAGGTTGTTCCAGGACAACATTGACTCTTGGATTTTTAGCAGGCATGTCAGCACCTTTTTGTGAAAGATTATCTTTTGGCATACCGTCAGTGTGCCACTAGTGTGTCACTGTGTCAATGAATGCCGGCAGACCTGGAAAAGCCTTCCTGGGGCCGTCTTCTTAAAAGTAAAGTTCAAAGCTTGAACCACAGAGATCGCGGAGAGCACAGAGAAAAATCTGAGAACCCATCTTTTTTGGTTTTAAACCCTGCTCTCGTGTTTTCCTCTGTGCTCTCTGTGTCCTCTGTGGTTCAGATCCTTGGTTTCGAAACGCCCAAAGACTATCGCAGATACTCCCGGATCCCCCCCGGCAGCTCTTTAGGCGTGTATTCAAAGACCTCCCGCACCTTTTTCATCTCTTCGGCATCGCAGACATTGCCTTCGACCAGCATGTTGAGCTGGGTGGTGGTGATGGGGAAGGCGGAGAAGTTCTCCATCAGGGCAATCACCGGCTTGATCAGGCATAAAGGCTGGTGCAGTTTTCGCACCGATTTTTTGTCCAGCGCCTGGCCGATTTCGTCAAGAAGCTCGTCGTAGCTGTAATCCTGCGGGCCGCAGACAGCATACGTCTGGCCGATAGTTTCCTCTTTCTGCAATGCCTGGCAGAAACACTCGGCAACATCCTCCACCGCCACCGGCGCCAGACGGTAGTTTCCGTCGCCGAAAACGGGCACCACCGGTGTTTTGCGCATGATCGACGCCAGCTCATTGATGAATTCATCCTCGGGTCCGAAGATCATTGAAGGGCGGAAAATCGTCCAGTTGAGACCGGATTGACGCACCGTCTCTTCTGCGCGCCATTTGGTTTTATGGTAGTCGGTATGAGCGTCGGGGCGGGTGCCGTTGGCGCTCATCTGGATGTAGCGCTTGATCCCCTGGGCTTTGGCCGCATTGACCATGTTGCGGGCCGCTTCCACGTGCAGCTTTTCGAAAGTGACGCCGCGCGAGGGAAATTCACGGATGATCCCGACAAGATGGATGACGGCATCGCAGCCTTCCATGATCCCTTCCAGAGTCGCAGGATCGGTCGCATCGCCAAGGCGCGCTTCGACGTTTTTCTCAACGGGCAGCTTCTTCTCCGACCCCGAGCGCACCAGACAGCGCACCACATGGCCGTCCTGCAGCAGACGATGCAGCATTCTCTTGCCGACAAATCCCGTAGCTCCCGTTAAAAAAACATTCATCGCACGCTCCTTGCCAAAAATTAAAATAAGAACCTACTCAGACCGAAAAATCAGAAACCCACAAAACAATTCAAATAAAGGGTGGTGAGGAGGGCCTGCGCCAAGGGTGTCTGCCGCCAGGACGGCGGCAGTCAAGCACCCAGGGATGGGTTAAAGCGTCCCTTGGCGCAGGCCCTCCTCACCGCCCGGCTTCAGGCGTCCCCAACAATTCCTCACCCCTTCACCACCGCCATCGGCACCAGCCGCGCCACAATGCGGCCGATCCCGGCGCGACGCACCACTTCCACCACCTCCGAGACATCCTTGTACGCCTCGGAGATTTCCTCCGCCATGGTGGCGCGCCCGGCCGCGCGGATCAGGATCCCCTTTGCAGCCAGATCGGCCGGGATGTCGCGTCTGCGGGCCAGTTTCCTGGCGGCGTGGCGTGACAGCACCCGCCCAGCCCCATGGCAGGTCGAGCCGAACGTCTCGTTGAACGCATCTTCAGTGCCCACCAGCACGTAGGAGCAGCGCCCCATATCGCCGGGGATCAGCACCGGCTGGCCCACCTCGCGGTAGAGTTCCGGCGTCTCGGGGTGTCCCGGCGGAAAGGCCCGCGTAGCCCCCTTGCGATGCACGCACAATCGCCGCGCCCGGCCCTCAACCTGATGCGTTTCCCACTTGGCGATGTTGTGGCACACATCGTAGATCAGGCTCATGCGCAGCTGTGACGGCCCGGTGCGCAGCACCTGCTCGAAGGTTTCACGCACCCAGTGCGTGATGAGCTGGCGGTTGGCAAAGGCAAAGTTGGCCGCGCCGGCCATTGCCGCCAGGTATTGCCGCCCTTCGGGGCTCTCCAGCGGCGCGCAGCACAGCTGGCGGTCCGGCAGCTCGATGCCGTATTTGGCCGCCGCGCGCAGCATCATCTTGAGATGATCGTCGCACACCTGGTAGCCCAGCCCACGGCTGCCCGTGTGGATGGAGACCGTCACCTGGTCCTGGAAAAGCCCCAGAGCGTTTGCAGCCTCGGAATCAAGCACCTCGTCGACCCGCTGCACTTCAAGAAAATGATTGCCGGAGCCCAGCGTACCGAGCTGGTTGCGTCCGCGCTCCAGCGCACGCTCGGAAACAACCTCCGGGTCGGCGCCGGCGATGGTGCCGCGCTCCTCGATGTGATCGAGATCCTGCGCCGAACCGAAACCGTTTTTCACCGCCCAGGCCGCACCCTGCTCCAACACCTTGCGTGTTTCATGCGGTGCCAGGCTCAAGTCGCGGCGATGAGAGCCGACCCCGGAGGGCACATTGCGGAACAGGGCATCAGCCAGCTCCTTGAGGTGAGGTCGGATCTCCTCCGCTTCCAGCTCGCTGCGCAGCAGTCGGACCCCGCAGTTGATATCGTAGCCGACCCCTCCCGGAGACACCACGCCGCCATCCTCCGGATCAAACGCCGCCACCCCGCCGATGGGGAAGCCGTAGCCCCAGTGGATATCGGGCATAGCGATGGAGCGGCCGACAATGCCCGGTAGCGTCGCCACATTGCGCACCTGCTCCAGCGCCTGCTCTTTCTGCAGCACCTCGATCATGGCCCGATCGGCAAACACCAGCCCCTCGACACGCATCTTCCCCTCACGAGGGATGCGCCAGCGGCAGGGGTCGATCTGTTGGAGCTTGATGGGCATGGAGGAAAACCTTTTTTTTGAACCACAGAGAGCACAGAGCACACGGAGAAAACAAAAGAGATTAGGGTAAAAACACAGAAGAACTAAAATCAGAAAAGAAAGATTTTTTTCTCAGACTTTCCTCTGTGACCTCTGTGCTCTCCGTGGTTCAATCTTTTTGGATTTTTGAATTATATATCGACATAAACCCGCGCATGCCACTGCCCGTCCTTCTCCTCCACCAGCACCTGATGATGCGTGATCGCCTTGATTTCACGCTCCAGCGGGTGGCGCTGCGGGTCGAACGGTTCGCCTTTGACCTGTGCGCGCAGGCAATTTTCGCCGAACTCCAGTTTGCACTCGGACGGCAGAAATCCCCGGCACTCGAACAGAAACAGCAGCTCCGACAGCCAGGCCACCAGCAGCTCGGCATCATCGGAGCCGCTGACTTCGATCTCCTGTGTCTCGCGAGGGTTCACCGGCGCCTCGGCAACGATTACCTCGCGCAGCGCACAGGCGGCCTGGGCAAAAAGTTCGCTGCGGGAATCGCCCCAGATCTCCAGGCCGAGGTCAGCGGTGTGTTCAATCTGTCGGTGACGATTCACGATCGGGCCGGTTCAGCCCCGCCGCCACTGCACCCGGCAGATATTGTGGTCTTCGGTCCAGTCCACCGAAAGCTCACCCTGATGCGCGCTGTGCAGGGCGCGCCCCAAGTGCTCGGCCAGTTTTTCCTCCGTGGTCTCGATCACCAGATCATCCCCCTCCCGTTCCATGCGCATAATGCGCTCCAGGGGATTTTTTGAGACCGCTTTGCTTTCTTCGTTGCGCAGAATGTTGCGGATCTCCTCCTCATGGTTCCAGAGGTAGCTGCCGCTCAGAGTGACAATCCCCTCGGGATAGTGCTCTGCGATCTTGCGGCAGGCGGGGCAGGTCACGCGATTCACACTGCTGTCGCTCAAAGCCTTTTTCGCTTCAGCGGGGTCAAGATACCAGCGCTTGTTGCGATAGAGTGCCTGGCAGCTCTCGCAGATAGCCGGTTCCTTGTGTCCCTCTGCAGGCATATAGGGATCTTCGCTGGTGGGAGTACGCTTGCGTTTACCGCCGATGCCGAATTTGCCGATATTCTTGTTCATCAATAAACCCCCTTTCTGGTGTCAACGAGGGCCGATTCAGCACCCTCATTAGCTTAGTATACCAGCTTGTCGTGAATTTAAAGGGGTAGTGATAGAAGGGGCGTGAGGAGTGAGGGGTAAGGAGTGAGGCGCGAAAAGAAAGGGTTTTACCTCCTCACTCCTAACACCTCACCCTTCACGGGTCTAACGAGGCAGGTCAAGATACTCGCGCGTCTCGCGCTCAAGGATGGCGGCAGCCAGGCCGAGAACGATCTGGCGCGGGGTCGGTTCGCTCTCCCACCAGGCCAGGTCGAGCTGATGCGCCTCTCCTTCCCAGTCGGCAATCAGGGTCTGATAGGGGTCGGGCAGCTTTTCAATCATCGCCCCGACCCGCTCGGCCAAGTAGCTGTTGAGCTCGCCGGACGGTGCCTGGTCGAGCGGGACGCTGGCACGGAAGCGCCGCTGTACATCCTCCGCCAGTTCTTTTACAAGTTCATCGCGTGATGCCATTTGCAGATCTCCTTGAACGGGGAAAAACGATCCTCCCCCACCCTGACCCTCCCGCTGGGAGAGGGGACACTTATAACTCCTCCCCCTTTCGGCAGGGAGCGGTTTGTTTCTTAGCTCCTCCCCCCAGCGGGGGGAGGTTGGGAGGGGGAGCGGAACGCAGCACAGCGGTAACCAGCGAGCGCTTCTCTACTTCTCCCCACTCACCATCGCCAGCAGCGCCTCCGTCTTCTCCCGCATCAGCTTTTCATCGCCGCGGCTTTCCACGTTCAGACGCAGTACCGGCTCCGTGTTGGACATGCGCAGGTTGAAGCGCCACTGATCGAATTCCATTGCCAGACCGTCGGTGTGGTCGATCTCCAGGGCCTCGTCCGCGTAGGTTTTTTCCACAGCAGCTATAACCGCCGCCGGATCCTGCACGGTGCGGTTGATCTCGCCGCTCGCCGGGAAACGCGCCATGCGCTCGCCGACCAGCTGCGACAACGTCTTCTGCTCGCGGCACATCAGTTCCAGCACCAGCAGCCAGGGGATCATGCCGCTGTCGCAGTAGGCGAAATGACGGAAATAGTGATGGGCGCTCATCTCGCCGCCGTACACCGCGTCCTCTTTGCGCATGCGCTCCTTGATGAAAGCGTGGCCTGTCTTGCTCATGACCGGCTCGCCACCCGCCTCGCGCACCACCTCGATCGTATTCCAGGTCAGGCGCGGGTCGTGAATGATGCGGGCGCCAGGAACTTTCTGCAGGATGTTGGCCGCCAGCAGGCCGACGATATAGTAGCCCTCGACGAAGTCGCCGTTTTCATCGAAGAAGAAGCAGCGGTCGAAATCGCCGTCCCACGCCAGACCGACAATGGCGCCATGGGTACGCACCGCCTCCGCCGTCGCGGCACGATTCTCCGGCAGCAGCGGGTTGGGGATGCCGTGGGGGAAGCTGCCGTCGGGCTGGTGGTGCACCTTGATTATCTCGAAGGGCAGCTGCGCCTCCAGCAGGTCGAGAACCGGGCCGGCGCAGCCGTTGCCCGCATTGACCACCACCTTCACCGGCCTGAGCGTCGGCAAATCGATATATCCGAGCAGATGACGGATATAAGAGCCTTTCACGTCGTACTCATGCACCGTGCCCGTTTTTTCCGGAGCCTTAAAATCAGCCTCTTCCGCCAATCTGCGGATATCGTTCAGGCCGCTGTCGCCGCTGATGGGCCGCGCCCCCTCCCGCACCAGCTTCAGGCCATTGTAGTCCATGGGGTTGTGGCTGGCGGTCACCATAATGCCGCCATCCATCTCGCCATGAAACGTCGCAAAATAGACTTCCTCGGTCCCGCACAGGCCGATGTCGTGCACATCCGCTCCGCCCTCGGTCAACCCCCGGCAAAGAGCCTCGCTCAACCCCGCACTCGAATGCCGCACATCACGCCCGACCACCACCTTCTGCGGCCGCAGAAATTCAGCATAAGCCCGCCCAATCCGCCAGGCAATCTCCTCATTCAACTCATCCGGCAGGCGTCCGCGGATGTCGTAGGCTTTAAAGCAAGTCAAATTCATTGTGGAAACCCTTTTATCCTCGTCCGTAATGATCCTCAAATCGCACAATATCATCCTCGCCCAGATAGCTCCCGCTCTGCACCTCGATCATCTCCAGCGGGATCTTGCCCGGATTTTCCAGGCGGTGATGGACTCCCAGCGGGATGTAGGTCGATTCATTCTCCGACAGCAGGAAGGTCTCCTCGCCGCGGGTTACACGTGCCGTGCCCTTGACCACGATCCAGTGTTCGGCGCGGTGGTGGTGCAGCTGCAGCGACAGACTCGCTTCCGGTGCGACGGTAATGCGCTTGACCTGGAAGCGCGCATCGCTCACCAGCCCCTCGTAGGCGCCCCAGGGGCGGTTGACGCGGCGGTGCAGCAGTGCTTCATCGCGGCCGCGCGCTTTGAGCTGCTGCACGATCGCCTTGACGTCCTGCACCCGGTCGCGCGGGGCGACCAGCACCGCATCTGCGGTTTCGACCACAACGTGATTCTCCAGCCCCACCGCCGCCACCAGGCGCTGTTCGGCGTGCAGGTAGCAGTTGTGGCTATTCTCTGTCAAAACATCGCCCTTGGTGACATTGCCGTTCTCGTCCTGGCGGCCCACATCCCACAACGCCGACCAGGAGCCCACGTCATTCCAACCGGCATCGAGGGGAATGACCGCTGCATCGGCCGTCTTCTCCATCACCGCATAGTCGATGGAATTGCTCGGACAAGCCGCAAAGGCCTCGGCATCGAGTCGGGTGAAATCGAGATCGATCTGCGCCTTATCCAGCGCTTCCCGACAGCACGCGATCATCTCCGGCGCGAATTTTACCAATTCGCGCAGAAAGCTCGACGCTTTGAATAGAAACATGCCGCTGTTCCAGTAGTAGTCGCCAGCGGCCAGGTATTGTTCCGCGGTGGCCCGGTCGGGTTTTTCGACGAACTGGGCGACGGGGAAGACCTGGCCGTTGTCCGCCGTCCGTTGTTCGTTGTTTGCCCTGATATACCCATACCCCGTCTCCGGCGCGGTCGGCACGATGCCGAAAGTCAACAGCCGCCCTTCCTCCGCCGCCGAGACCCCAAGGCTGACCGCCTGCCGCAGCGCCTCCGGCCGCTCGATCACATGGTCGGCCGGCAGCACCAGCAGCAGCGGGTCATCGCCTTCAGCCATGGCGCGCAGGGCCGCGACAGCGGCAGCCGGTGCGGTGTTGCGCCCTACCGGCTCCAGAATAATGGTGGAGGCGGGGTGTCCGGCCTGGCGCAGCTGCTCCGCCACCATGAAGCGGTGGGCCTCGTTGCATACCACCAGCGGTGCCGTCAGATCAGCCAGCCCGTCAAGGCGCAGAACCGTTTCCTGCAGCATCGTGTGATCGCCCACCAGCGGCAGCAGTTGTTTAGGATAAAGTTCGCGTGACAGGGGCCATAGACGGGTTCCGGCTCCGCCGGACAGGATGACGGGGACAATCATGAAAAAACCTCGATATGAGTCAGAGCAGATGGTGGATTCTTTGTGGGCGAAGGGCCGGATTCGGCGAAACCACTCAATAGTAGCGGCAAAATGAGTAATCTTCAACGCATAAGTCGGTATTTTCCCTCACTCCGCGCCTCTCACTTGCGCTCCCTCACCCCAACCCTCTCCCGCTGGGAGAGGGGGAAAGGTTTGCTCCTCCTCCCAGCGGGGGGAGGTTGGGAGGGGGGAGGTTTGCCCAACGGCCGAGGTAATGGTAGTATGACCTGTGTGTTCCTTGGAACGCACCTTCTTCTATGGAGGTTCAACAATGCAGACATCGACCAGCAAGCTAACCTCAAAATACCAGGCGACCATTCCCGAACCCGTCCGTCGTGCTCTGCAACTGGACGCCGGTGATGCCATCGCTTTCGACATTGAAAACGATCACATCACCCTGCGCAAGGCCCGCCCCGTTGATCTGGCCTTTACTCAGGCGCTGGAAGGCACGCTGACCGAATGGGAATCCTCCGCGGATGAAGAGGCCTATCATGATCTATGAGGCATTCGATGTCGTGGTCGTGCCTTTTCCTTTTACCGACCGTGCGACCACAAAACGGCGTCCGGCGCTGATTCTATCTGATGCCGCGATATTTAACCGGCCGGTCGGCCAGGCGGTCATGGCAATGATTACCAGCGCCAGAAATTCCGACTGGCCTCTCGATGTTGAAATCGAGGATCTGGATGCAGCCGGCCTGCCGGCTCCCTCCATCGTCAGGATGAAGCTCTTTACTCTGGATGAGAAACTTGTCCTGAGAAAAGCCGGGGCACTTGTGGGCGCCGATCGGGGGCGGATTTCTTCAGTGCTGCGCAAGCTTCTCCAGAGTCATTTAACTTAGCTCCTCGCTCCCTCACCCCAACCCTCTCCCTTGGACTCCCTCACCCCAACCCTCTCCCTTCGACTCCCTCACCCCAACCCTCTCCCGCTGGGAGAGGGGGAAGGATCTGCTCCTCCCCCCAGCGGGGGGAGGTTGGGAGGGGGGAAGGTCCTCCTCTATCGGTAAACTTCTTTGCGATGAGCCACGCGCAGCACGAGAATTCTGACCTGATCCTCGTTGATTTCGTACACCACCCGATATGCCCCCACGCGAAGGCGCCGCAGACCGGAAAGATTTCCTTTGAGCAGTTTGCCGATGTGAGGATTTTCAGCCAGTGCGTCGATCGCTGCCACGAGTCGGGTGCGATCCGCCTTGGGCAGTGCCTGCATTTCTTTGAGGGCACTTCTCTTAATCGTCAGCGAGTAGTGCACGGCGTGCCTCTTGCCAGTTCACGGTTTCGTCGCAGGGGTCGCGCAAGCGTTCCACAGCCAGGCTCAGGTCATCGAAGTCCTCCAGGTACGCTTCGATGGCGTGACGGATGATGTCGGCGCGAGTGCGGTGCAGACTCTTCGCCGCGCGGTCAAGTGCAGAAACCGTTTCATCGGGGAGGCGGGCAGTGATTTGAGACATGGAAACTCTCCTTGAATGTCGTTGACTTTTTCTGACATTATAAAGAGTGAGATGTGGCCGGTCAATGTGGGAAATGCTTTCTCCTCCCCCCAGCGGGGGGAGGTTGGGAGGGGGGGCGGTTTTTACCGCCAGCTTTTAATCCACATCGACGCCCAACGCCTCCAGCTCCCGTGCCAGCGCCGCCTTCGCCTCTGCCTCGCCATGCACCAGCCGCACCTTCTGCGGTCTGTGGCGCATACGGCGCACGAAATTGACGAGATCCTTGCGGTCGGCGTGGGCCGAGTAGCCGCTCAGCGTGTGAACCTGCGCGCGGATGTCGTAGCGGCGCCCGTCCAGCACCACGTAGCCGCTGCGTGGGCCGTATTTCTGGATGTCGCGCCCCGGCGTCCCCGCCGCCTGATAGCCGACGAACAGCACATCGGTAGTCTCTTCCTCCAGCAGCGCTTTCAGGTAATTGACGATGCGCCCACCGGCACACATACCGCTGGCTGCAATGACGATACAGGGGCGCAGGTGTTTTTTCAGATAGTTCACCGTGTGCATATGATCCGAATGGCTGTCTACGGTGGTCAGCTGCTCGAAGGCCAGCGGATGACGCCCCTCCCGCACCCTGGCGCGCGCCTCCGCATCCCAGAACGGGCGCAGCTCGCGGTAGGCCTCGGTAAAGCGGGACGCCAACGGAGAATCAACGATGATCTCCAATTCCTCCCACGGCAGCCCCTTGGCCGCAAAACGCGCACGGTTGCGATGGATGATCTCCTCCAGCTCGTATAGGAGTTCCTGGGTACGGCCGATGCTGAACGCCGGCACCAGGATCACCCCGCGATCCGCCAGCGCCCGCTCCACCACCTCCCGCAAGCGCTGGCGGCGTTCCCTGCGTCCCTCGTGCACCCGGTCGCCGTAGGTGGTCTCCAGAACCAGCAGGTCGGCCCGGTACGGCGCTTTCGGCGTCGGCAGCAGCGGCGTGTAGGGGGCGCCCAGATCGCCGGAAAAGATGATGTAGCGGTTGTCCTTTGTCCGCTGTCCGTTGTTTGTGGTGGAAAGCCCCGGTTGGATGCGACAGGTGACGTAGGCCGAGCCGAGAATGTGGCCGGCCGGGTTCAGTTTGATCGCAAGTTTCGGCGCATCCGTGCCGGTCTCAATCGGGTGCCATTGACCGTAGGGCAGGGCGACGATGCGCTTTTTGATGTGGGCGATGAACTTCTCCACCAGGCGCCGGTCGCGGGTAAAGCCGATCTTGACCGCATCCTCCAGCACCAGCGGCAGCAGCACCGCCGACGGCTCACTGCACAGGATCGGGCCGTCGAACCCCGCCGCCAACAGGTGAGGAATTCGCCCCACATGATCGATATGCACATGGGTGACCACCAGCGTCTTGAGATGCCCAATCTCAAAATCGATCTCCGGCCGCTCGTCGCCCCGTTCCCGCTCATCTCGGCCCTGAAAAAGGCCACAGTCGATCAGGATGCCCGCGCCACCGTCCAGGCGCAGCTCATGGCAGGATCCGGTCACCCCGTCGCGGGCGCCGTGATGGTGGAGTGTGAAAGCAGGGTGCACGGTAGATCTTCTCCTTGCGTAAGTTCCGGCATCTCCTGCAAAAAATCGCCGGATTTGCGAAGCAAAATGACGTTGACACGAACTGTAGTGTCTGCTAGCTTATTTCTCTTCTGAGAAAGACTTTATGTTTGTTTAATGTGACTCCATTCCGCCTTCTTGCCACGAACCACCAAATCCTGCAAGGTTATTTGTTGTGAAAAAAGTTTTATGTCTGCTGACGGTTGCCTTGGTTTTCTGCGCCGGCTCCGTTCATGCTGCCACGGCCTCTGCAAATATCCCCCTGGATAGCTGGATCTATCCCGCCCTCGACAAGCTTGAAGGGCTCGGTCACATAGAGACCTCCCTTCAAGGCAGTCGCCCTTACACCCGCCTGGCGGCGGCCCGCCTGGTTCGTTCTGCGGAGAATTCCGAACGTACTGCCGCCACGCCGGTTGCTCGGGAGTTGCTGGATGTATTGCGGCGCGAGTTCGACACGGAGCTGCGGGAACTCTCCGGGGATATTGCAACCGGCAGTTATTTAAAGCCGCTGCGTTCCATGAGGCTTCAGGGGGGATATCGCAGCGGTGATCCATCCTTTCTTCCTCGCTCCGATGCGCGCCAGTTCGCCCTGGATTACAATCGGGACGGGCTCACTCAGGAAGAGGATGGCGCCGGATTGGTTTCCTTTGCCAGCGAGGCCCGTTTAGGGAGCCGTTTTCTGCTGTCCGCCAGCCCGTTGTTTGAGTTTGACAACGAGGGCACCTCTTCGCGCCTGCTGGAAGGTAAGGCCGCCCTGGCCCTGGGGCCGCTGGAGATTTCGGTGGGCCGTCAATCCCTGTGGTGGGGACAGGGGCGCCATGGTTCGCTGGTGTTGACCAACAACGCCAAGCCGCAGGATATGCTGCGCATCACCAACCCTTCGCCGACCCTGCTTCCGTGGGTTTTCAAGTACCTGGGGCCTTTTCGGTTTGATGTTTTCTGGAGCCGCCTTGATGACAACCGGACCGTCTCCGATCCTTATTTCGGCGGTGCTCGGGTTAACTTCCGCCCGTTGCCGTGGGTGGAGCTGGGCGCTTCGCGCACCGTCATGTTCGGCGGCAAAGGGCGCCCCAGCATCGACCTGGACGAATTTATCACCATCCTTGGCGGCAAAAACCTCGAGGGCGAGGAGGATTCGAGCAACTCCGTCGCCGCCCTCGACGGCCGGATTCTGCTGCCCTTTGCCTATAACGCCGAGATCTACGGCGAGCTGGGCGGCGAGGATGAGGCCGGCGGGTTTATCAGCCAGAAAGCCTGGCTTCTCGGCCTGTATCTGCCCCGGATTGAGCCCAGCGGGCGTGCCAGCCTGCGACTGGAATACGCCGACCTGACGGTAAAAAGAGGGCGGAACTCCGTCTGGTACCGCCACTCTGTTTATCGCTCGGGATATACTTATGACGAGCGCGTCATGGGGCACCATGTGGGCGGCGGCGCCACCGACCTCTTCTCAGAATTATCCATTTATTTCCCCAAAGGGTGGACCCTGGGCCTCGAGCTGGACTACCAGCGTCGCGGGGCCGATCAGCCCGTTTGGGAAAAACACCTTCAGCCCGCGTTGGAGATCGCCTGGCAGCCCTCCCGCCTGCTGCGCATCAGTGGGCGCTATGCCGTGGATTTCGTAGAAAACTTCGAGTTTGTCGCCGGACGCGACGAGACCTTTCATCTGGCATTTCTGACTGTGGATTTGAGCTTATGAGCACCCGGAAATTTTTTCTCCCTTTGACCCTGGCGGTCCTTCTGTTCTGTTTTTTTTCGCCTTCCCTGGCAGCAGCCGCTGATCGGGATGACCTTCAGAGGCGGATTGACGCCTCCAGAGAAGCTCCTCGCGACACTCGTTCCCTATTGCCGTCCGCTGGGCGAGATTCTGTGAACGGAGAAAACCAACGCGACGAGAGCTCTCGGCGGGGTGCCGCATCTGAAGCGTCGCGGGATGCACGGACGCCGGCGCAAGTGGAGGAGCGGAAAGAACGGGAGCCCTCGCGTGTTGAGACCCTTTTCCAACGCGGACCGGTTCCTTTGGGTGAAGCTTTAGGACGCATCGGCGGGCCTCGCCCGACACCGCTCACCGACCCTTTGGAGCAGGAGGAAGAGCAGCGTAGAAAAGAGATATTTGCTGAACTGATGACGAAAGAGGAAGGCGAGCCGGAATGGCCGTTGCGCGACAAAGTCATGATGTTCGACCTGCTCGATGAAAGACGCCAGCAGCTTTATCTTGAATCCCTCGACGCGGAAGAGCGTCGCCGGATTCTCGAACTTACGGACCAGCGCCGTTCTTCCTGGATGCCGCGTGATCTCAAGGGCGGCGACATTGATCGCGATCTAAAGCAGTTCGGCTTCGATTTTTTCCAAACGGATGACGCTGCCTTTCTGCCTGACCCCATGGCGCCGGTCGGTCCCGATTACGTAGTCGGCCCCGGCGACACTCTGGTCATCGACTTGTGGGGGGGCGTTGAGGGGCACTACGAGGTGACTGTTGACCGCAGCGGCAGCCTGACTCTGCCGCGCGTCGGTGCCGTCAACCTGTGGGGGCAGACCTTTGCCGAAGCGCGCGAAACATTGCGGCGGCAGGTGGCGAAATATTTCAGTAACTTTGAAATCAACGTCACCATGGGCAGCCTGCGCTCCATCCAGGTTTTCCTGGTCGGGGAAGTTGAAAATCCGGGAACTTACACGGTCAGTTCCATGTCCACCATTCTCAATGCCCTGACACAGGCCGGCGGCCCCAGCCGCAACGGCAGCCTGCGCGACGTGCAGCTGGTGAGGGGGGGGCAGACAATGGCCCATGTTGATTTCTACGATTTCTTCATGGCGGGCGATCGCAAGCAGGATCTGCGCCTTCGTTCCGGCGACACTATTCATGTGCCGATCGCGTCCGCGCAGGTCGGTATCGCCGGAGATGTGCGCCGCCCCGCCATTTACGAACTCAGGGAAGGCGAAACGCTGCGCCACCTGCTCCAGATGGCAGGCGGTCTGCAGTCCACCGCCTACCTCAAAAAAATCCAGATCGAGCGCGTTCTTGCTCATCAGGGGCGCAAGGTTATTGATCTTGACCTTGATACCACCGGGCTCGACATCGATCCCTTCGAGTTCGCCATGCAGGATCGCGACCTGGTGCAGGTCCATTCCATCTCTCCCGCGAAAAACCGCTACGTGAGGCTTGAAGGGTTTGTCGCCCGCCCAGGCTTTTATCAGCTGCACGAGGGGATGCGCCTGTCCGAGCTGCTGGTGCGCTATGACAATCTGCTCCCCTATTATTATCCCGGGGCGGCTGAAATCCTGCGCCTGACGCCGCCGCTGTACACCCCTGAAAAGATGACGGTCAACCTGGCCCGTGCACTGGCCGGCGACCCGCAGGATAACATCGAGCTGCGCGCCCACGACGAAGTGCGGATTTTCTCCCGCGAGGAGATGGAAGATACCGCCTCGGTCAGAATCTCCGGTGCGGTGCGCGAGGCCGGCACCTTCCGCTATTTTGACGAGATGCGGGTGCGTGACCTGGTCATCGAAGGCGGCAACGTCGCCCGCGGCGCTTTCCTCCAGGAAGCGGAGCTGACCCGCTTCGAACCGGCTCCCGAAGGGATGCGCTCCAGCCGACAGACCATCAACCTGCAGGCGGCCCTTGAAGGCGATCCCAAGCACAACCTGTTGCTGCATCCCGATGACCACCTGTTTGTGCGCAGCATTCCGGAATTTGCCGAAAAGCCGGTGGTCGAACTGCAGGGGGAAGTCCGTTTCCCGGGGCAATACCCCATTGCCAAGGGTGAAACTCTCGCCTCTCTGATCGAGCGGGCCGGCGGATTTACCGAGGGCGCTTATCTGCGTGGCGCCACCTTCACCCGCGAAGAGGTACGCGAGACCCAGCGCGAGCGTTTCGATGCCCTCATCCTGGAGCAGGAGCAGGAGATCCTGCGTGCCTCCTCCGATATCGCCAGCGGAGCGCTCAGCGCAGAAGAGATCAAGTCGGCGGAGACGCTGCTTAACGCCCGCCAGCAGATGGTAGAGAAGCTCAAGAACCTGCCTGTGACCGGCCGCATGGTGGTCAACCTCGCGCCCCTCGACACCCTGCGCGGCAGTGCTGCCGACATCGAGCTGAAAGACGGCGATACACTCATCATCCCGGCCAATCCCAAAACCGTCAGCGTGCTCGGCCAGGTCTACAACCAGACCACCCTGGCATTCGCACCCGGCAAGACCGTGTCCTATTACATGAACAAGGTCGGCGGCACGAGGAAAAACGCCGACAGCGATGAAATGTACATCGTGCGTGCCGACGGCACCGTCTACAGCAAGCAGCAGGCCGGCGCCGGCCTCGGCTGGGACCGCGAAAACTTCCGCTGGGTACTCGGCGGTTTCAACAACACCCAGATCTACCCCGGAGACACCATCCTGGTCCCCGAAAAGTACGAGCGCACCGATATCATGCGCGAAGTCAAAGACCTGACCCAGATCATCTACCAGATGGCCCTCGGCGCCGCCGCGGTGGCGTCATTTTAGAGGCCGGGATGCGGGACGCGGGACGAGGGACGCGAAAACCTTAAACCCGGTGACGCGTGACGCGGAACGAGGAACGCGGAAGTCAAAATCTTTAAGATTTTCGCGTCCCGCGTTCCTCGTCCCTGATTTCAAATGGAGTGATTGTTGCGGTTCGAGGATCTGGAAGTTTGGAAAAGGTCTGCCCGTTTGAGTGCTGATATTTACAAAGAATTGAGCGGCCTGAAGGACTACGGTTTCAAAGATCAGATTACTCGATCCGGATTGTCGATCCCCTCCAATATTGCCGAAGGCATGGAGCGAGTTTCGCGGGCGGAGTGTGTAAAATTTCTTCTTTACTCAAAAGGTTCATGCGGAGAGTTACGAACTCAGATTTATATCGGCATGGATATCGCCTACATTGAAAAAGAAACGGGAAAAAAATGGATTAGTGAAACAGAGGCCATATCCTCTATGCTCGGTGGCTTAATCCGAGCGAAAAAGAACAGAAATCCGTGATGCGAAGGGAGAAACCCGAGGCACCAAGCGCTTAACGCCCTTGACCTCCGCGTTCCTCGTCCCTCGTCCCGCGTCCCTCACGAGAACATCATGACCGAAGATCAAAAAAACTTTAAGAGTACCCCTGACCTGGCCCCACCCGAACCAGACGACGAAATCAACCTCCTCGACCTGCTGCTGGTGCTGGTCAGGAATAAATGGCTGATTATCGGTTCCTGTGCCGTGACTTTTATCCTGGCCTGCATTTACACGCTGACGCTGCCCAACATCTTTACCGCCAACGCGCGGCTGCTGCCGCCGCAGAAAGAAAGCAGCGGGCTGAGTTCCATGCTCGGCAATATGGGCGGGCTGGCGGCCATGGCCGGGATCAGTGCCGGGGGCGGTTCCGGGGAACTTTATGTCGGCATGTTGCAGAGCCGCGCCATTGCCGACCGCATTATCGAACGCTTCGACCTGATGGAGCGGTTCGAGTGGGAAACCCGGTCCGATGCCTATAAAAACCTCAATGACAAGGCCCAGTTCAACGTTGGCAAGACCGACGGGATTCTCACTATCAGCGTCGATGATGAGGATCCGAGGCTGGCCTCCGATATGGCCAACGCCTACGTGGAAGAGCTCAAGGCCCTCAATGTGCGCCTTAACCTCGACAGCGCCGGGCGTGAACGCCAATTTCTTGAGGGGCGCCTTGCGGTCGTCGAAACCGACCTGATCACCGCGGAAGAGCGCCTGAAGAATTTCCAGCAGGAAAACAAGGCGATCAAGATCGACGAGCAGGTCCAGACCATCATCGAAGCCATCTCCCGCCTGAGGGGGCAGCTCGCCAGCCGCGAAGTGGAACTCGGCGTTGCGCTCTCCTACCAGACCGAACAGAACCCCCAGGTCAAGTCCCTGCGCGAAAGTATTGCCCAGCTCAAGGAGCAGATCCGCCGCCTGGAGGAATCCCCCGAGGGCCAGCGCGTGCCGGAAGATATCTTTATCTCCACCTCCGAAGTCCCCGAGCTAGGCCTGCAGTATGTCCGTCTGATGCGCGACTTCAAAGTTCAGGAGACGCTCTACGAGCTGCTCACCAGGCAGCTGGAAGTGGCCAAGATCGAAGAGGCCAAAAATACGTCACGTTTTCAGGTTCTTGACGAAGCCTTTCCCCCCGACCGCAAAAGCAAGCCCAAGCGTGCCCTCATGGTCCTCCTCGCCACCTTTGCGGTCGGTTTCCTCTCCGTGCTCGTCGCCTTCATGCGCGAATTCGGTCGCAATCTCGAGGGAGAAGACCGGCAGCGCTGGGAGCAGATTAAGGCGAATTTGAGGTTGAGGTCTTGAAAAAAAAGGGACGCGGGACGCGGGACGAGGAACGAGAAGGTCAAAAGCTTTAAGATTTTCGCGTTCCGCGTCCCATCTCCTAAGGAGCCCCCAAATGTCCAAAATTCTCGTCACCGGTGCTGCCGGCTTTATCGGATTCCACCTTACCAACCGCCTCCTCGCCCGCGGCGACCAGGTCGTCGGCCTCGACAACCTCAACGATTACTACGAGGTCAGTCTCAAGCAGGCCCGTCTCGCGCAGCTTGACGGCCAGCCCGGTTTTCGCTTTGTGCAGATGAGCCTGGAAGACCGCGCCGGCATGGAAAAGCTTTTTGTCGCAGAGCGTTTCGACAAGGTGGTCAACCTCGCCGCCCAGGCGGGGGTGCGCTACTCCCTGGAGAATCCCCACGCCTACGTCGACAGCAACCTGGTGGGTTTTATGAACATTCTCGAAGGTTGCCGCCACAACGATGTGCAGCACCTGGTGTTCGCCTCCTCCTCCTCGGTTTACGGCGCCAACACGCGCATGCCCTTTTCCATTCACCACAACGTCGACCATCCCGTCTCGCTTTACGCCGCTACCAAAAAAGCCAACGAGCTGATGGCGCACACCTACAGTCACCTCTACCGGCTGCCGACCACGGGGCTGCGTTTCTTCACCGTCTACGGCCCCTGGGGGCGCCCCGACATGGCGCTGTTCCTGTTTACCAAGGCCATCCTTGAAGATCGCCCCATCGACGTCTTCAACTACGGTAAAATGCGGCGCGACTTCACCTACATCGACGACATCGTCGAAGGCGTCGTCCGCGTGACGGACAACACCGCGACCCCAAACCCGGACTGGTCGAGCGACACCCCCGATCCCGGCACCAGCGCCGCCCCCTACCGCAACTACAACATCGGCAACAACAGCCCGGTCGAGCTGATGCACCTCATCGAAACCCTGGAACAAGCCCTGGGCAAAAAAGCGCAGAAAAACCTCCTGCCGATTCAACCCGGAGACGTCCCCGCCACCTACGCCGATGTAGAAGACCTGGTGCAGGATGTCGGCTTCAAGCCCGCGACGCCGATTGATGAAGGGGTTGAGCGGTTTGTGGAATGGTATCGGGGGTATTATAAGATATAGGGAAGGTGAGGAACGTGGGACGCGGAACGAGGAACGAGAAAGTCAAGGTCTTTAAGGTCTTCGCGTCCCCGGGTTTTAAAATTTCCCCGATAGACAGAATTGGTTGGATCACATAAAATGGTTGTTTTGTTAATGGGGCTGAAGAATTGATGTTTCAGTGCATGGAAAAAGTTTTTGGAGTTTGATTGCTGGAAATGTGTCAACAAGTAAACAGCGTCCCTGTTCATCCTCTCATTTGTGAAAGGATAACCGACAATGAACACCGCCAAAGACGAGGTCAGAGACCTTCTCAACCGGCTTCCCGAAAATTGTTCGCTGGAAGATGTTCAGTACCATCTTTATGTTTTAGAAAAAATCAAACATAGCCTGAGGGTAGCCGAAGAAGAAGGAACCTATTCCCAAGAGGAGGCGGAGCTCCGCTTGAAAAAGTGGCTCACCGAATAGTATGGTCCCCGCAGGCGTTGTCCGACGTGGAGGGGATTGCTGAATATATAGAGCAGGACTCTCCTTTTTATGCGCGAACCGTTGTCGCCAGGATCGTCGCTGCGACCAGGAATCTGGTACAGTTTCCCATGACGGGGCGTGTTGTCCCTGAAATGAGGGATTTCGCTTTTCGTGAAGTTTTCGCATTCAACTACCGGATTATTTATCAGGTCGAAGAGACGGTGGTGACCATTGTTGCCGTTGTTCATGGCAAAAGGTTGCTGGATACCGGCTGTGACGAATAACTCTCTGTTATCTTTTGGCTGATTGAGAGACCGCAGCGACCGGGCGAGAGACAGCTTTTGAAAACGCCCTCACGCAAAGCCGCCAAGGCGCAAAGAGAAGCATATTCTGCAGAGATAAAAGGGATTCAGGGGATGGGTCAGAACCTTAAAGATTTCCGCGTCCCTTGGTTTGGGAGGGTAGAGTGATGCTGACTGACGCTCTAAAAAAACAATTGGTCGAAAAGCTTAAGAACGCTGACCCCTATAAAATTATTCTGTTTGGGTCGCATGCGTATGGGAATCCAGGCCCGGAAAGCGATATCGATTTGCTGGTTGTCACGGAAGATGATTACCTGCCAGCGAATTTTGCCGAGAAAAATGCCATTTATCTTCGAGTCGCCAACACGATCATCGACATTGAAAAAAAGATTCCGGTTGACCTGATTGTTCATACCAAAGCCATGCACCGGAAATTCGTCGAGATGCAAAGCATGTTTTCCAGGAAAATTACTTCCGAAGGAAAAGTTTTGTATGAAAAAGCTCACTGAAGAATGGCTGCGAGCCGCCAAAGACGATCTTGATGTTATCGAAAAGATTCTCGGCGAAGCCCACCTATCCCATATCACTGCTTTTCATGCCCAGCAGTGCATTGAGAAGGTTTTTAAGGCAGTGTATGAAGAACATGGGATTGAATCTCGAAAAATTCACAATCTAATCACATTATATGGCGGAATAGAAGACGTGCTAGGCCAGGAAATGGATCTTGCGTTGCTGAAAACCCTGGACTCCCTTTATATTGAAGCTCGGTATCCCGGTGAGTTGGGGCTGCTGCCGAGCGGCCGCCCCTCTTTGGCAGATGCCGAAAAGTTTTCCGATTATGCAAAGTCCGTTTATGAGGGCGTGCGCACTCTTCTCGAGCGCAGATAGGGCCAAAAGCGTGAACCAGAAAAAGACTTATTACGAGAATATAAAGGTTTTGAGGGGCAAGTCAAAATCAGATTTTGGGAATATAATCAGCGCTCTCATGGGAAAAGGAGAGATCCCATGCCAGTTAAAAACGAAGATCAAATTCTTGCGTTTTTCAAGCTTCACAAACAGGATTTTCACGAAAAATACGGAGTTTATAAAATAGGTATATTTGGAAGTTACGCCCGAAACGAGCAGACCGAAGGAAGCGATATCGACATTGCGATCGAAATGGAGCCCGAGAAAAAAAATCTGCATAACTTCTTGGCGTTTAAGCGGCACCTGGAAAACGAACTAGGCAGGAAGGTCGATTTGGGGATCGAGAGTGCGTTAAAATCTGAGGCGAGAAAGCTCGTTGAAAAAGAGATTGTTTATGTCTAAGCGCACCGAGTCATTATACCTTCGCGACATGAAAGAGGCTGCCGAAGCCATCCTTTCATACACGCAGGGCGTCACTTACGATGCCTTTAAAAATGATCGCATGCGGCACTCGGCTGTTATTCGGGAATTCCAGATCATCGGCGAAGCTGTCGGCAAACTAGGTGATTCGATCAAGAAGGCTTACCCGCATATTGCATGGCAAGACATCAAAGATTTTCGAAACCTCCTCATCCACGAATATTTCGGGGTCGATTTAGAAATAGTGTGGAATGTCGTCCAGGAGGATTTGCCAACGCTCTACGAAGCTATCCAGGCTATAGAAAAAAACTTATGAAAAGAGCTTTTCACAAGGGGCCGATTGGGTTTTCATCCGCATAAATCTGCCTTTGGCAGCGTTCACCTGGATTTTTAGGCGGAGGGACGCGGGACGAGAAAGTCAAAGTCTTTAAGGTCTTCGCGTTCTTTGCGGCTTGAGAGAGCGTAGCGACCGGGCGTGAGGTGGCTTTGATCTTGCTGGTCAAAGGGGGCTTTTAAGGCAAAATCGAGGGTGCCTTCGGGGTGAATGTGTCCTGGAAACGAGCAGTTGTCTTGGTCCGACCCTGCGAGAAGGGTGAATGTGTCCTGGAAACGAGCAGTTGTCTTGGTCCGACCCTGCGAGAAGGGCGATGATTAGAATTAATGGTTTTCATCTGTGTTCACCATGATGGAGGTTCAGATGAACCCTGAGCATGAAGAAATAATTGATCGTTTAAAAAACCGACTAAGACAATTACGGCCTCATAAGGTTATCCTTTTTGGGTCCCACGCTTGGGGGACACCTGATGCCGACAGTGATATCGATCTGGTTGTCGTGCTTGATGATGAGACGTTGCCCACCACATTTGCCGAAAGGATGCAAAACGTATCAAAAGTACGAAAGTGCGTGGCTGATATAAATCGGGACGTGCCGCTGGATCTTTTGGTTTACAGCAAAAAGGAGTGGCAAAAATTTATTGAGATTAACAGCTCGTTCAGTCGAGAACTTAGAGAGGGAGGGCAAGAGCTACTATGAATGCCGCTGCGCACGAATGGTTGGCCAAGGCCCGTGAAGATTTGCTCGCTGTCGAAAAGCTCGCCGATGATGACGACTTGACCAGTATCGCTGCTTTCCATGCCCAGCAATGTGCCGAAAAAAGTCTTAAGGCGGTATTGGAAGCACACGGGCAAAAAGTGCCACGCACCCATGACCTTGTCCGCTTAAACGAGTTGGTTCAGGGTTGCGTTGCGGTCGAATGTGATGAGGACGTTCTTGGCGAATTGAGTACGGTTTACCTTGAAGCCCGCTACCCCTCGGATTTAGGCCTGTTGCCTCATGGCCGGCCTTTGCCGAGCGACATCGCGCGGTATCGGCAAGCCGTCAAAGCAATTTACGATAAAATCAGTTGTTTTCTGGAAAAGCCCTGATTATTTGGTCGATTGAGGACATGTTTAATGCGTGTCATGTTTGAAAGATTCTCATCAGCGAGAATCCGCCTTTATCTGCGTTCACCAGGATTTTAAGATCTTAAAAATTATTTTCTTGAACGCAGATAAGAGCGGATAAGAGCGTGAGACCGACTTGATCTTGCCAGTGAAATGGAACTTTTACAGTCAAAATGGCGGGGATTTTCGGTTATCTTTACTGTGAAACAGTCAGTTGAATGTGTCCTAAAAGCATGAGTCTCCCTTATCGGAAGCGATGCAAAAACTGGATGTTCAAGAGGACAATGTGATGGACGAAAAAGATATTCGTTGGCAACAGAGGTTCGCAAATTATGAGAAAGCCTATCTGCGTCTTGAAGAAGCCATCAATCAGGAAAATTTGAATGAGCTGGAGCGTAATGGTCTGATCCAGCGCTTTGAGTTTACCCTTGATCTAGCCTGGAAGGTATTAAAAGACTTTTTACAGGAAAAAGGTTTTGTTTTTAAACCGTCCCCCAAAGATACCCTGCGCATGGCCCAGCAGGGAGAATACATCTCTTACGCCCAGGAGCTGATTGACGGCCTTGAGATAAGAAACGAACTGTCCCACGATTACAGTGGTGAAAAATTTGAACGGTCAGAAAAGATTCTGCGTGAACAAACATTTGTTGCCCTGAAAAAGCTGTACCAGTTTTTAAAGGACGAGAGCTTACGATGAGTTTGCCTGATAAAAACCGGTTTGGCCTCACCGCAAGGGATATGCAGACGCTGCGAGAAATTTTTGACCAATATCCAGAGGTCAAAACGGTTGTCGTTTTTGGAAGCCGTGCCAAAGGAACATTTGCCGCCGGCAGCGATATCGATCTGGCGATTATGGACAGGTTGAAGAGCGAAGACGTCATCCGTCGCATTAAAAGCGCTCTGGATGACAGTACATTGCCCTATTTTGTGGATCTTGTCGGGTATCACTTTTTGCAGGACGCGGCATTCAAAGAACATATCGACCGGGTTGGAGTCGATTTATTTTGCCGCGGGAACTGATGCCTGGTGACCGTCCAATTTCATTTGCGGCTCAGAAGCTGTCGCGAAAAGAGAGTCAGACATTGACAGCTGCCCGCATCCACTTTATTGGTTCGCCTTTGTTTTGATTGTAATGTTTCCATCTGCGCAAATCCGCCTTTATCTGCGTTCACCAGGATTTTGAGGCGAAGGGACGCGGTACGCGGGACGAGGAACGAGAAAGTCAAAGTCTTTAAGGTCTTCGCGTCCCGCATCCCTCGTCCCGCGTCCCGAGGGTTTAAGATTTCCCGATAGACAGAATTGGTTGGATCACATAGAATGGATGTTTTGTTAATGGGGCTGAAGTATTGGTGTTTCCGTCGCATGGAAAAAGTTTTCAAGGTTGGATCACTGGAAATGCGTCAACAAATAAACAGCGTCCCTGTCCATCCAAAGGAAGCTGTTGCCAGAATTATTGCGTTTACAACATCGTGAAAGATGCCCTTGTTGTCGAAGTGATTCGGGTAGGCCATCGAAAAGATATCTATCGGCGGTCCCTATAACAATGTCGACTTCATTCGAGTGACGGGTGCTTTGGTTGACGAGTAAACAACGTCCCTATGGTTTCTCTATGGTTTCTTCCATCCGCTTTTATCTGCGTTCAACAAAAGGTTTTCTCCGCGTTCTTTGCGTCTTGAGAGAGCACAGCGAGCGGGCGTGAGACAGTCTTGGTTTTGATGTTGAAATGGGGCTTATAAGGCCGAAATAGCGGTCTTTGCCGGTTGATTGTAATGTAAAACCGTTGGTTCGCTTGGCCTGATCCCTTGTCGAATAATTCTAGGCGAATTGTAATGACGAACGAAGCGGAGGGTGAAAATGTCTGAAGTATTGTTGAGGCGGATCGATGAGTTGCTGGCGCAGCGGATCGGCACGCTGGAGGAATCTCTGGGAGACAAGCTTGACTTGCTGGGCGAAGGACAACAGATGTTGTCCCAGAAAATGGATCGCCTGGAGACCCGTCTGGATGAGCGCATGGACGGAATTGACCACCGGCTGACAGTGGTCGAGGCGCGG
Source organism: Geoalkalibacter subterraneus (assembly GCF_000827125.1). Taxonomy (NCBI): domain Bacteria; kingdom Pseudomonadati; phylum Thermodesulfobacteriota; class Desulfuromonadia; order Desulfuromonadales; family Geoalkalibacteraceae; genus Geoalkalibacter; species Geoalkalibacter subterraneus. The sequence continues at coordinate 3,277,641 of NZ_CP010311.1, read as the reverse complement.
CTTGATCTGCGGATCGGCGGGTTGGAAAAGAAGGTCGACCAAATCGCCGCTGATCTCACCGAGCACCGGGCTGACACCGAAGCGCACCGGAAGGGGTGGCGGGTGCGTGAGGACGGAGGGGAGTGACTGATATGTTGATGCTCTCGCAGGTAAGCAGTGCCACCGTCGAATTGTTGCGTTAAGTCAATTAGTCAAGACCGTCCCCTTGGGCTCTTACGTTCTTGGCGAATTGAGTACGGTTTACCTTGAAGCCCGCGCTACCCCTCGGACTTCGGCCTGTTGCCTCATGGCTGGCCTTTGCCGAGCGATATCGCGCGGTATCGGCAAGCCGTAAAAGCAATCTACGATAAAATCAGTTGTTTTCTGGAAAAGCCCTGATTGTTTGGTCGATTGACGACATGTTTAATGCGTGTCATGCTTGAAAGGTTCTCATCTGCGTAAATCCGCCTTTATCCGCGTTCACCAGGATTTTAAAGACCTTTAAGGTCATTTTTTTGAACGCAGATAAGAGCGGATGCACGCAGATAAGGTCAAAGGCATAAAACCGATAAATTCGCAACGTGTACCCAGCTAAAGTTTCAGGGTTTTGAGGTGTTATCCTGAGATTTGGTTTAAATGTTTTCATCTGCGTAAATCCGCCTTTATCTGCGTTCACCAAAAAGTTTTTCTCCGCGTTCTTTGCGTCTTGAGAGCGTCTTGATTTTGATGGGGAAATGGGGCTTTTAAGGCCGAAATGTTAGGGTTTTTTGGTTTATTGAATTGTATAAACAGACGGTTGGCTTGGTCCGACCCCAAGGGTCAGGGGCTTCAGGAGGGGGGAGGCGACATGGAAGAAAGAGAGTTTCGACGAATCGAAGAAATGATGGGCGGCATGATGGGCCGTTTCCGGGCTGAGCTCGGCCAGGAACTGACGCAACTCCGCAGCGAGATTGTCGAGGAGTTCCGACACCAGATAGGCGTTCAGCGCGAAGATTTCCAGCATAAACTCAACTTGGTGGTCGAAGGGCAGCAGATGCTGGCAGAAAAGCTGGAAGAAACACGATCTGAGTTGAAGGTGGACATAGGCAAGATCGATCAGAGAGTTACTGCAGTCGCCGCTGACCTCGCCGCCCACCGCCGCGACACCGAGGCGCATCGGAAAGGGTGGCGGGTGAGGGAGAAGGAAGGCGGGGAGTGACTGATACGCGTTGGTGGCTGGAAGATAATCTGGTTGACAAGTAAACAACGTCCCCAATGGGTCCCACAAAGGAAGGAGTCGTTAATGTCTACGGCCTTGAAGATGGAAGTTGACCGACAGGAAATTATCGACGCGGTTAAAAAAATGAAAAAGCAGGATCGGGAAGAATTCATTGAAGATCTGCTTGCTGCCACCTGCCCGGAATATCTAACCAATATTCGGGAAGCCAGGGCTGAATACAAGGCAGGTAAGGTCGCAAGTCACAATGATGTTTTCGGGTCGTGAGCTACCGGCTTGTTTACACCCACCGAGCTTTTAAGGATATTCAAAAACTTGAGCCGCAGGTAAAAACCCGCATTGGCAAAGCCCTTTTGCGGTTCGAAGCTGATCCTTTGGGGCATGCCAAGCCGTTAACCAATGCTGAGCTCGGAACCTATCGGTTCAGGGTGGGTGATTATCGGGTTATTTTTGACATCGAGGGTGAAGACATTGTCGTCTTGCGCGTAGGGCATAGACGGCATATCTATAGAAGATAGTTCCATAACGCAATCGCTGACCTGGTTGACAAGTAAACAGCGCCCCTGGTGATTTTCCGTTGAAAAAAAAGAAGGCTGAGCACATTTGTTTCTGATAACAATCCGTGAGAGGTGAGTCGATGGTTGACCTGAAAGAGCTGCATGCTCAATATGTGACCAACGAAGCCGGGGAGCGGGTTTTCTGTCATCCTGCCGCTGGTAGATTTTCAGGCACTGCTTGAGGACATCGAAGACTTGGCAGCTGTTGCTGACAGGCGCAAGGAGCCGACGGTGTCCCATGAAAAGGTGGTTGAAGAGCTGAAAAAAGATGGCCTCATATAAAATCGTCTGGAAACAGTCGGCGCAGAAAGAGCTACGAAAGCCGCCAAAGGAAGCTGTTGCCAGAATTATTGCGTTTACAACATCGTGAAAGATGTCCTTGTTGTCGAAGTGATTCGGGTAGGCCATCGAAAAGATATCTATCGGCGGCCCCTATGATGATGTCGACTTCATTCGAGTGACGGGCGCTTTGGTTGACGAGTAAACAACGTCCCTGCTGTCGTCCCCAACGTCCCCAATGGGTCCACTTATGAAAAACGCCAACGAAGAACTGCTTAAAGAAATGACCAGCCGGCTGGTTGCGGAATTCAACCCCGACCAAGTGATCCTTTTCGGTTCTCAAGCCTGGGGGGCACCTACCGAAGACAGTGATATAGATTTATTCGTTGTCGTTCCCGACAGTAAGGAGAGGCCCTTGGCGAGGATGCGCCGTGCTTTGGCCTGTCTTGAGGGTATGGGGGTTTCCAAAGATGTTCTAGTAAAAACGCGCCGTGAAGTGGAGAGGTTTCGCACTGTGCGCGCTTCCCTCGAAAGCCAGGTGTTGGAAGAAGGCCGAATTCTCTATGAACGCCATTAAGGACGATCTCACAAAGGGCTGGCTCATTAAGGCCAAAAGGGACCTCCTTTCAGCGCGGCAATTGGCGCAGGGTCCTGCACCTTTGCTGGACACCGCTGCTTATCATTGCCAGCAGGCGGGCGAGAAAGCCATCAAGGGATTTCTCGTCTTTCACGATATTCGTTTTGAAAAAACTCACGATCTGGATGTGCTGATATCCCAGGCCGCTGAAATCGAGACGGGGTTTCTTGCCTGTCGTCAGGCAGGACGAATCCTGACCCCATTAGCTGTCGCCTTTCGTTATCCGGGTGATTATATTGAGCCAGAATTGGAGGAGTACCAGGAGGCTTTTTCTGCAGCGCAGGAAATCTACCATCTTGTTACAGATTTGCTACCCGAGCGGCTGAACGCATAATGATAATTCCCTGTATTGTTTGCACGACCTTGGGATTGGATTTCCTTCAGCGGCTTTGCTCTCTGGAGAGAGCGCAGCGAACGGGCGAGAGATGGTCTTGATTTTGATGGGGAAATGGGGCCTTTAAGGCCGAAATGGCGGTCTTTTTTGGTTTATTGTGTAGTAGAAACAGACGGTTGGCTTGGTCCGACCCCGCAAGGCCGTGATGAGGACGTTCTTGGCGAATTGAGTACGGTTTACCTTGAAGCCCGCTACCCCTCGGACTTCGGCCTGTTGCCTCATGGCCGGCCTTTGCCGAGCGACATCGCGCGGTATCGGCAAGCTGTAAAAGCAATTTATGATAAAATCAGTTGTTTTCTGGAAAAGCCCTGATTGTTTGGTTGATTGAGGCCATGTTTAATGCGTGTCATGCTTGAAAGGTTCTCATCTGCGTAAATCCGCCTTTATCCGCGTTCACCAGGATTTTCAAGATCTTTAAGGTCATTTTTTTGAACGCAGATAAGAGCGGATGCACGCAGATGAGGTCAAAGGCATAAAACTGATAAAAATGCACGGTGTATCCAAAAAAACTTCATGGTTTTGAGGTGTTATCCTGAGATTTGGTTTTAATGTTCTCATCTGCGTAAATCCGCCTTTATCTGCGTTCACCAGGATTTTGAGGCGAAGGGACGCGGAACGCGGAACGCGGGACGAGGGGCGAGAAAGTCAAAAACTTTAAGATCCTCGCGACCCGAATCCCGCGCACCGCGCCCCAGGGTTTTAAGGTTTCCGCGTCCCTCATCCCTCGTCCCGCGTCCCGAGGGTTTAAGATTTCCCGATAGACAAAATTGGTTGAATTACATAAAATGTTGGTTTCGTTAATAGTGTTGAAGAATTGGCGTGTTAGCGTCGTATAATAACACACGAGCAAACAACCTCCCTGATCTTTGCCGAACTTTTTGGAGTATTGTTGAATGAGTCAAAAAAACTTCGCCATGATAGGGGCCGGCGGCTATATTGCCCCTCGCCACATGAAAGCGATCAAGGATACCGGTCATAATCTGGTCGCTGCAGTTGATAAGAGTGATTCTGTTGGGATCATGGATTCATTCTTCCCGCAAGCCAACTTTTTTATAGAGTTTGAGCGCTTCGATCGTCATGTTGAAAAGTTGCGCAGGGAAAATGCCGGCAAAGAGGTCAGCTATGTCAGCATCTGCTCGCCCAATTACCTGCACGATGCGCATATTCGCTTCGCTCTGCGAACGCATGCCGACGCAATCTGTGAAAAGCCTTTGGTGCTGAACCCCTGGAATATCGATGCCCTGCAGGAGATCGAGCAGGAAAGCGGCCGGAAAGTTAATACTATCCTGCAGTTGCGGCTTCATCCCAGCATTATTGCCCTGAAGAAGTCTGTGGAAGACCAGTTGAAGACCAACCCCGGCAAAATTTTCGATGTCGATCTCACATACCTTACTTCAAGAGGACGCTGGTACCATATCAGTTGGAAAGGGGATGAGCACAAATCAGGTGGCGTTGCCACCAATATCGGTGTTCATTTCTTCGATATGCTCGCTTATGTCTTTGGCCCCGTGCAGAAAAATGTCTGCCATATCCGCAACCCCGACGTGGCTGCAGGCTACCTTGAGCTTGAACATGCCCGCGTGCGGTGGTTTTTAAGTGTAAGTGCTGAGTATCTTCCGGAGATTGCAACGGCCAACGGACAGACCACCTTCCGCTCTATTACCGTTGATGGAGATGACTTTGAATTTTCCGGCGGGTTTACTGATCTGCATACCCGCAGTTACGAAGAGATCCTTGCCGGAAACGGGTTTGGTATGGAAGAAGTGCGCGATTGTATCCAGATAGTGCATGACTTTCGTCATTTTGAACCTGTAGGACCGACTGGTGATTACCATCCGTTCTGCCGAAAGGTCGAAAAATGAAAAAAATAGCACAGAGCGCTTTCGTTCACGAATCCTCTTACATTGATGATAATGTGTCTATCGGCGCCAATACCAAAATCTGGCATTTTTGTCATGTGCTCCCGGAATGTGAAATTGGCGATGGCTGCTCTTTTGGGCAGAACTGCATGGTGGGGCCGCGGGTAAGGATCGGTAATAATGTCAAAGTTCAGAACAACATCTCCATCTATGAAGGAGTGGAGATCGAGGACGATGTTTTTCTCGGCCCCTCCTGCGTTTTGACCAATGTCACCAACCCGCGCTCGCAGGTCCTTCGCCGTTCTCTGTACGAAAAAACCCTGCTGAGGCGTGGATGCTCCATCGGCGCAAACGCTACGATCGTTTGCGGTATAACTGTCGGCCGTTACGCCTTTATTGGCGCGGGTGCCGTGGTTCATGCCGATGTTCCCGACTATGCCCTTATGCTGGGCGTTCCGGCAAAGCAAAAGGGCTGGATGAGCCGCCATGGGCACGTCCTGAAAGGTTCCAATCAGAATGGCGTCATGGTTTGCCCGGAAAGCGGTCTGCGCTACCAGGAACTGCAAGGTCGGCTGCGTTGCCTGGATGTTGCTGAGGATGAGCCGTTGCCGCAAGATCTGTCAGTTGGCCAAAGTTCCTACAGTGAATATAAGAAGGACAAAAAATGACAGACATTCCTTTTGTTGACCTCAAAACGCAACAGGATCGTATCCGTCCACAGATCGACGCTGCAATCAAGCGGGTGCTGGACCACGGACAGTACATCATGGGGCCGGAGGTTTTTGAACTGGAAGAGAAGCTTGCTTCTTTCACCGGTGCAAAACATTGCATTAGTTGCGCCAGCGGAACCGACGCCTTGCTGATGGCATTAATGTCCCTGGGCATCGGCCCCGGAGATGAAGTGATCACAAGTCCCTTCACTTTTGTCGCCACCGGCGAGGTGATATCCTTGGTGGGCGCGACCCCGGTCTTTGTCGATATCGACCCGCGTACATTCAACATTGACCCCAGCAAAATTGCGGCTGTCATCACCGAAAATACTCGCGCCATCATCCCGGTGAGTTTGTTTGGCTTGCCCGCAGATATGGATGCAATTGCCGAGGCCGTTGCTCCTCACCCGATCACAGTGATCGAAGACGCTGCCCAATCCTTCGGTGCAACCTACAAAGGCCGCAAAAGCTGCAACCTCAGCACCCTCGCCTGCACCAGCTTTTTCCCGGCCAAGCCGCTCGGATGCTATGGCGACGGTGGCGCGGTATTTACCAGCGATGATACCCTGGCCGAAACCCTGCGCTCCATCCGCATCCACGGCAAGGGGGGTGACAAATACGACAACGTCCGCATCGGCATCAACGGCCGCCTTGACACCCTCCAAGCCGCTATTTTACTCCCTAAGCTCGACATTTTCCCAGATGAAATTGGAGCACGCCAAAAAGCAGCTGCCACATACAAACAACTGCTTGCCGATTTAATCGATCAACGATCAACGATTAACAATCAACGGGTCTTAGCTCCTTTTATCCCTGACGATCACACTAGCGCCTGGGCGCAGTATTCAGTTCTGACGGCGAGCAAAGAAAAGCGTGACAATCTGCAGAAGCACCTGGCGAAAGCTGGCGTGCCGACGGCGGTTTATTATCCGAAACCTCTCCACTTGCAGACGGCTTATGCGGGCTTGGGGTACAAGGCGGGGAATTTTCCTGTGGCGGAAAATGTGGCGCAACGGATTGTGAGCTTGCCCATGGGGCCGTACGTTGAGGAAGGGGACCAGGTGAAGGTTGTAGAGGCTGTAAGTGTGGCAGTGCTTGATAGCTAGAGCTAGAGAGGGCGTCAGAAGGCTCCTGCCAAAAAATAAATTTGCGCGTTCGGTGAGTGTGTTGGTGGGAGGAACCACAGGTGCCCAAGCACTTATGGTGCTAGCTTCGCCACTGCTGACGCGTCTTTATACCCCGGAAGACTTTGGTTTACTGGCCGTTTATTCCGGTTTGTTGGCACTGTTTGCTGTTATTGCCAGTTTACGTTATGAGCTAGCGATTCCCCTGCCTGAAAGTAACACTGAAGCCGCTAATGTGCTTGTACTCAGCTTGTTGGTTGTGCTGCTGATGACAGGTATTTCCGTGTTGATGGTGTTGCTTGCTGGTCAACAAATAGCTCATGCGCTGGATACGCCTAAGCTGGCACAATTTGTTTGGCTACTGCCTATCGGCGTGTTGTTGTCCGGCATTTACAAGGTCTTCAACTACTGGGCAGTGCGCACGAAAGCCTTCGGCGATATCGCCAGGACTCGCATCAGCCAAACCTTGGCAACCTTGGCTGTTCAGCTTTTCGGTTATAAGCTGGGTGGTCTTGCACTGCTGTTTGGTCAAGCAGGTGGGCAGGGGATGGGTAGCCTACGACTAGCCAGGTCAGCTATAAAACATCAAGAATTTAACACTTGGTCTTGGGGTGGCGTCTGGCTAGCAGCCAAACGCTATAAACAGTTCCCGCTATTTTCTACTTGGTCGGGGTTGTTTAATGCTGCAGGTACACAGCTCCCGCCCCTCATGTTTGCTGCCTTGTTTAGTGCAGGTGCTGCAGGGCTTTATGCTTTGGCAAGTCGTATTCTTAGGTTGCCCATGACAGTTTTAGGTGGTGCAATCGGACAGGTGTATTTCTCTGATTTAGCAAAAGCAAAACAAAGCGGTGGTTTTTCTACTCAGGTAGAGAAGGCTGCCGAGGGTCTTCTAAAGGTTTCACTGCCAGCTGCCGCTGCTTTTATGTTATTGGCTCCAGAAATATTTGGATTGGTATTTGGCACTGACTGGCGATTGGCTGGTGATATTGCGCGATGGATGACACCCTGGATTCTTTTCCAGTTTATTAGTTCACCACTAAGTGTCGTTTACTTTGTTCTTGAAAAAGAAAGGCTTGGATTTTTTTTTCAAGTCAGTATGTTCTTAGTGAGACTATCCGTAGTATTTCTAGGCTACATCTATTTGGATTTTATGGGGACATTAATAGCTTTTTCGCTTGTTAGTGCGTTCTGCTACATTTCTTATTGTTATAGTATTATTTTTTTATCTGGGGCTAAATTTAAATCTTTTTCTTTAGTTATTTTAACCGAAGTAATTAAAGTAGGGGTTGCTTTAATATCTGCTGTACTGTCTTTCTCCTATTGGGGGCTTTATCCTGCGTTAGTGGTGTCGATTTTGTTGTTGCTGGTGTTTTATATCCCAAGATTTAGGGAATTTTATATCGGTCATTCGTAAAAAAGTTGAAAACGCTATAACAGGCTGTATCTTGCCTGAAAAAGGAGTGTGCCGGGTTTAGCCACTCTGATAAGCTGACTGAGACTATATAAAAATCCATGGAAAATGACTTATGTCACGAACTTGGCAAGTTTCTGAAACCTGATCGTCAACACAGATTCTGCTGACGAGCCGTAAATTGGATGAATGAACCGTGCAGATTGGAAGGATTAAATACCCAAAACCGCTTTTGCTGCTTGCAAGTTTCCAATTACTCGCCTTGTTTGTTTATCTGAATGTTAATATTGTCAATGTGGGCGAAATTGGAACCGCTTTGCCTTTGTTGGCTGCTTATGTCGGGTTGTCCAGCTTGCTTTTTTTGTGTATATGGCTAAAGAAAAAACTCTATATTCGATTTCACTTGATGCTGTTCCTGCTGTTGATAGTTTGGGTAGCGATCCGAATTATCATTGATCTGGGTGATATGGAGTACCTAAAGCAAATCACCATAGCAACAACCGGTGGTATGCTACTGTTTTACCTATTAGGTGCTTTTTTAGGTTTGAGCTACCAGAGTATTTTGACCCCCAGTAACAGACTATTTGCTGTCAAGTTTGTGATAATGCTTTTTGCCTCTTTGATGGTGTGGGTACTTTATAATTTTTCACAACGCTTGCACCCGCACCTCTTCTATCTGCTGGATGTGGATGGTTCCTACCAAAGATCTGGTAATTTTTTATCCATATTGTGCATCATCTTCTCTTTTATTTACCTTCAACTGGTTTTGAAGCGCATTGGGCAGGTTGTTCGCATTGCCAGTTGCTTTTTTTGGCTTGGGGTTTACACCTTATCAACATTCATGGCTTTGGTCTCATCCCAGCTCTTTGGCTCAAATAGCGCGACAGCGGTGATTCTGGGTGTGTATCTCATCACATTGGTGATGAACCTTATATTGCCCAAAAAGACAATCTGGCTTAACTATCTTAAGCAAAGGTTAGCACTACCTTGGTCGAAGCGCTTGGTTAAGCAGCTCACTCTAATGCCTGTTGTGGCGCTCGCCCTTTTTGTTGCGCACTTGGTGCTTATCATTAGGGCAACAGGCTTTGATCTTACCAGTTTGCGTTTATTGGGTTTCGGTTCGGGCAGCAACACTTCCTTGCTCAGCCGTATAGAAATTTTGTTAGAAACCGGCGCGAATCAGATGAGTTATTCGCCTTTTCTAGGGAATATCAACGTGGCCTACCTCACAACTGGTGATTCTGGCCGCACCCTGCATAGCTTCTTTCCCTATGTAATGGCGAACTTGGGTTTGGTTGGATTGACAATTGTATTAGCCCTGTTCGCCAGTGTCCTGATGCAGTTATGCCATGAAAGTAGTCGGGTTAGTGGTGGGTGTTTATATGGTTATCAGTCAAGCATGATTGCGCTTTATTCGATCTTTATCTTCTTATACATTCTTTTTTTTGCAAATCTGGCAACAGGTGTCTCTTGGGCTGTTCTTTGGTTTACCTTTGGTTTTATATCTAAGCCTTTTGGATTTAGTAAATGAAAAAAATTGCTAACGTTGTTTTGAATGACTTCACCAATGACAGTCGAGTCCTGAAGATATCCAAATCTCTTTTACATTTTGGATATGACCCTACTGTAGTCGCAATGCATAATATTGGGCTGTCAGAGCATGATTCTATTCAAGGTGTTAAAACCCACCGCCTTAAGTTGATTTCGCGCCCTTGGCCCAAGTGGAGGCCAATTCAGATTTTAAAATATGTTGAATTCGTGTTTCGAGCAGTATGGAGATATAGGAATGTTGATATCGTCCATTGCAATGACCTTAATGCACTACCTATTGGTGTTCTGATAAAAATCTTGAACAAAAATGTAAAAATTGTCTATGACTGTCATGAGTATGAAACTGAAATGGATGGCCTTAGCGGCTTTGAAAAATTTGTAAAAAAAGTGATGGAGCGCCTTTTTATTCCTTTCACAGCAAAAATCACCACAGTAAGCAATTCTATTGCTAATGAGTATGTCAAACTTTATAAAATATTTAAGCCGGGGTTGGTATTGAATTGTCCCGCTTATTATGAACAGCCAAAAAATAATATTTTTAGAGATACTTTAGGTATCCGGTCGGACCAGGTGATATTTTTATATCAAGGTGGTCTAAAAGGTGGCCGTGGCATTGAACTGTTGCTGGAATCCTTTTCAGGTTTTGAATCGGATAAAAACGTATTAGTGTGCATGGGCTATGGACCGCTTGAAAACCTAATTCAAAAAAAAACAGAACAGCACAATACTATTTTTTTCTATCCTGCAGTTAGCCCTGATGTGCTCTTGAATTATACTAGTTCGGCTGATTATGGGATTTTGTTTTATGAAGATACTTGCCTAAATCATCGTTATTGTTCGCCTAATAAGATATTTGAATATTTGATGGCAGGTTTGCCTGTATTAACCTCCAATCTGTTTGAGATGAAGCGTTTGGTAGAAACAGAGGGCGTGGGCATTGTTGCGCAAGAAAACACAGTGGAAGGCTTTAGGAAAGCCGTTGAGGCCTCTCTAAAACAAAATTACACAGCCATTCAGCAGAATGTTTTCGCCGCCCGAAAAAAATATTGCTGGGAAGAGCAGGAGAAAGTTTTAAAAGGAATCTATAGTGCTCTACACAAAAGTATATAAAGATATATTGAAATATCTTTTTTCAACAAACGACTTTTCTCAACTTAGTATTGGAAATGGTTATCCTTATCCGTTGGATTTGGGATTTACATTAGAAGATGAAAGCTTTTATTACCATCCTCAGGATAAAGATGGTGTGCCATATCGTTTATATCAATCTGTAGGTAAGCAATATAATCCAACCCGAATCGCAGCCTACGCGTTGGCCAACTTTAATTGTTATGCATTGTACAATTATGATAGCTGCTTCGAAATTTTCCTAAAATGCGCAGATTGGTTTTTAGGTATAGAGGATGCCCGTTATGAGTATCACTTTGATTGGTCTGATCTGAAAGCGCCTTGGATATCCAGTATGGCGCAAGGTGAGGCGGCTAGTGTCCTTATCAGAGCATATAAAATTACAGGGGATGAAAAGTATCTAAAACATGCAAAGCTCTCATTGGAGCCTCTCTTTGTTCGTATTGGATCTGGTGGTGTGCAGTCTCTTCTGCCTGATGGTTCACTCTTCGTAGAAGAGTATCCCTCCAGAAATCCAACTCATGTGCTGAATGGATTTCTATATGCCTTAATTGGGTTAGGTGAGTATGCTGAGATAACTGAGAGCAAACGACATAAAGACCTGTTTCGCCAACTATCTTTGTCTGTTTGTACAAACATAGATATTTGGTGTCATGGACGGTGGTCGTTATATGAAGATAGGATAAAAGCAAAGGGTCTCAATTTCTGTACGCCTTCCTATCACAACTTACAAATAACTCAGCTAAAGTGGCTGAATGCGCGGGTAAATGATCCTGAAATTGAAAAGACTATCAACGCTTGGGAGAAAGGCCTTGGGAACCTTTGGACACGCCTGTTTGCCTTTGCAGGGAAAGCCTATTTCCGTTTAAAAAATAGAGCGCAACGATGATCCATATTGTTCACCTAACTTCTGTTCACAGCCGCTATGACACGCGTATTTTTTTGAAAGAGTGCACGTCGCTGGCTGACCAAGGTTTTACCGTTTCCTTGGTGGTAGCCGATGGTAATGGTGATGAAGCATGTGATGGCGTGCATTTTTATGATGTTGGCGCCTCTAAGGGTCGACTGGATCGTATCCGCAATGCACCTGCGCGTGTCTATAAAAAAGCATTGGAGCTTAATGCCGATCTTTATCATTTGCACGACCCTGAGTTGATTCCCATAGGTATAAAACTGAAACACGCAGGTAAAAAGGTGATCTTCGATTCGCACGAGGATGTTCCGCGGCAACTGTTGAGTAAGCACTACCTGAATAAAACAGCTCTTAAAATCATTTCAAAGATTTATGCCATATATGAAAAGTGGACCTCTCGCAAGCTGGATGGCATTATTGCCGCGACACCATTTATTCGTGACAAGTTTTTGCCTATAAATCCTGTAACCGTTGATATCAACAACTTTCCTCTGTTGCCTGAACTTGAGAGCCAGACCTCTTGGGACGATAAGCAACCGGAAGTGTGTTATGTCGGAGGAATTGCAAAGATTCGAGGAATACATGAGGTGGTCGATGCCATGGGGTTGGTGCAATCAGATTTCACCCTGAACCTTTGTGGTCAGTTTGGTAACCCCACCACTGAGGATGCTGTCAAAAATTCTCCTGGCTGGAAAAGGGTAAAAGCCCATGGTTTTGTCAATCGTGCCGGTGTGCGAGATGTTTTATCGCGTTCGGTTGCCGGGGTTGTCACTTTTCATCCATTGCCAAATCACCTCGATGCTCAGCCTAATAAAATGTTTGAGTACATGAGTGCAGGAATTCCTGTCATTGCTTCTGATTTTCCTTTATGGCGTCAGATTATCGAAGGTAATCAATGTGGGTTGTTGGTTGACCCCCTTGATGCCAAATCTATAGCCGAGGCCATTGATTATCTGGTAATGCACCCAGAAGAAGCGCGGAAAATGGGAGAAAATGGCCGACGCGCGATAGAAGACAAATACAACTGGCAGGCTGAAGAGAAAAAACTTTTGGATTTTTACCAACAAATTTTGAAGGGATAGGGATAGTGAAAAAAATACTAACCGTCATCGGAGCGCGGCCGCAGTTTATCAAGGCCAGCGTGGTGTCTCGGGCTATCCAGCAAACCGATGGTTTAGAAGAAATTCTGCTACACACCGGCCAGCATTTTGATGCCAATATGTCGGATATTTTCTTTAATCAGTTGAATATTCCACGCCCTGATTTCCAACTGGATATTCACGGTGGCAGGCACGGTGAAATGACCGGCCGTATGCTGAAAGAGATTGAAAAGGCCTTGCTGGCGCACAAGCCGGATCGAGTGCTGGTATACGGTGATACCAACTCAACCCTGGCCGGAGCACTGGCAGCGGCCAAGCTGCATGTCCCTGTTGCCCACGTCGAGGCGGGGCTACGCAGCTTTAACATGCAAATGCCTGAAGAGATCAACCGTATCCTCACCGATCAGGTCAGCGATCTGCTTTTCTGCCCAACAGATGCCGCGGTACAGAACCTGAACAATGAAGGCTTTGCCAACAAACCCGTTCAGGTATTGCAGGTGGGCGATGTGATGCAGGACTCAGCACTGCTATTTACAGAAAAGGCCGAACCGCCTGCGGGGGATTTGCCCGAAAGATTTGTTCTGGCTACTCTTCACCGTGCCGAAAACACCGACTACCCCGAGCGCCTGGCTGCCATTGTGGCTGCGTTGAATCAGATTCACGGGACTCTGGTGCCGGTGGTTTTGCCGCTGCACCCACGTACCCGTAAACTCATTGCTCAACATGGTCTGGAACTGAAGGCGCATTTGATCGATCCTGTCGGATATTTTGAAATGGTCTGGTTGCTGGACCATTGCCAATTGGTACTCACCGATAGTGGTGGGGTTCAAAAAGAGGCCTTTTTCTTCGGAAAGCCCTGCGTCACCATGCGTGATCAAACCGAATGGGTTGAATTGGTGGCGATTGGCGCAAACCAATTGGTTGGGGCGGATAGTCGAAAAATAATCGAGGCTGTAAAAACCAACTTTGGCCGTGAGGTGCAGGACACCCAAGAACTCTATGGGGGCGGTAAAGCGGCTGATAAGATTGTTGAAGTGCTTGCTTTTTCGTAATAATTCTTTTCATCTATGGTTTCTTTTCGATCATATTATGAACTTTCAAGTAGGAATTTGATGAATATTGTATTTATTGCGCACTTTGCCGGATCGCCCCGTCACGGCATGGTCTACGGTCATTATTACCTGGCTCGCGAATGGGTGCGGTTGGGCCACCAAGTAACGGTTGTTGCGGCCTCTTATGCTCACACGCGATTTCAACAACCGGATAGCCAAATAAGTGAAGAAAGAATTGATGGAATCCGTTATATATGGCTTAAGGTTCCTAGGTATAACGCTGCTGGCCGCGTAGGCCGTGTGCTTAATATTATCGCTTTTACCATTGCCTCATATTCCCCTTTTTTACGTAAGAAGCTTGGAAAGTTAGATCTTGTTATTTCTTCCAGCCACCATCCCTTCAGCATTTTTCCTTCTCAATCTTTGGCAAAAAAAAGCTCGGCCAGACTGGTCTTTGAAATTCGTGATCTTTGGCCATTAACACTTATTGAGCTAGGTGGGACATCTGCTAGGAATCCATTTATTAGGATGATGCAATTCTCTGAAGATTACGCATACCGTCATTCTGATAAAATTGTCAGTGTTCTTCCCGGAGCAAAATCTTATATGTTGCAACATGGCATGGCGCCAGATAAGTTCGTTTTTATCCCTAATGGTGTGGATTTAGGTGAAGCAAAAACAAAAATTGACTTGGATGGTAAAATTAAACGTATCCTGGAAGCTAAGAAAAAAGACGGTAAGTTTATAGTAGGTTACTGTGGTCGTATAGGTTTAGCCAATTCACTACATACTTTGGTAAAAGCTCTTGAGCAATGTGCAGATTCAGATATTTGTGTTGCTTTGCTTGGAGATGGGGCAGAAAAAAAGAACTTACAGATGTATGTAGATAAGAAAGATTTAAAAGAACAGGTTCTTTTTTTTGATTCTGTAGCTAAGGAACAAGTTCAGGGGTTTCTTGATTTGTTAGATGTGGCATATGTCGGCTTACAAAAACAACCTCTCTTTCGTTTTGGTGTAAGTCCAACAAAAATAAATGATTATTTGCTGGCTGGTAAGACCGTGATATCGGCTATTGAGGCTCCAGGTGAAATAGTCAGCGAGAGCGGTGCTGGCTACAATTGTAACGCCGAAGATCCAGAAAGTTTGTGCAAGTGCATAAAAAAGATGAAGGAGCTATCGGTTGATGAACGAGAATCGATGGGGCAAAAAGGACATAGATGGATCCTTGAAAACCGCGACTATAGAATTCTGGCTGAACGCTTTCTAGAAAAGGTGATGTCCCGGTAAAGCCTGTTTGATACAAAAATCGCTATTATAGAAGGGTGCATAACAGCAACCACGTCATGGCTCTGGAAGAGATCGTGGATCTGCAGCAGCAGTCACTGTCTGTTTCCTATGACGATTGCCTCTCTCATACAACCTTGGCAGACCTTGATCCTTCCTTGCTGAATCGTTTATTGGTTCACCCGCAGAATCTATGGGTGACCACAGGTTCAGGCAGGTCACCAAGTGTATGATATAGCGCAAGTTTTATGACTTCAAAGCTTTTGAAACCGTAGGCTTTTTTCGTGGTCACTTTCGCCTTGTTGTTGAGACCCTCCACGGCACCCAAGGCAATCTGCTCTTTGGCCCGGAAATAGTTGAGAATCAGGCCCCGGTGAGAGCGCAGCATCCGGGCGACCTTCTTCATCGGATCGATCCGCGAGCGCATGGTTCGCTTGCACCAGTCATCCATAAATTTGTCAGACCCCGGGGACGTTGTTTACTCGTTTACTTTCCGGGACGACCCAGGGGACGTTGTTTACTCGTTTACTTTCCGGGGGGATGACAGAGAGGCGCGAAACTCGGGACGAGGGGCGCGAAGGTCAAAGGTGCGACTCGCATTTTCATGTGTCGTCTTTGGGTTTGGTGGCCGCCATGGGGGGCAGACATTTTGAACCTGGGGTTCCCTTCAGCCCTCAGCCTTCAGCCTGGTAAGGACTCGCAATGGCTGATGAGATCACCCCTTCAATCTTCAATTGACCTCATGCCGCACTAGTGACACACTTGTGAAAAGGAGGTGCGACATGCCCGCGAAAAATCCGAGAGTCAACGTCGTTTTGGAAAAACCTGTTTATAACGCTCTTCATGACCTGGCTGAAAACGAAGGGGTATCCATGTCCATGTTGATGCGCGACCTGGTGAAAGAAGCGCTCGAGCTGCGTGAGGACAGGGCGCTGGCAGAGTTCGCTGCGGAGCGGGAAAAAGATTTCGACCCCAGCGAAGCACTGAGCCATGACGAGGTTTGGGGGTAGGGGTGTGTTTTCGGTTGTTTACCACCCCCAGGTGAAGGCCCGCGATATTCCCAAGCTGAATGGTGATATACGCCAGCGCATAAGGAAGGCTGTTGAGGCCCGCCTCATGGTGGCTCCACAGGAGTATGGCGAACCCCTGCGAAAAACCCTTAGGGGCTACTGGGAGCTCAGGGTTGGGGATTACCGGATCGTGTTCAAAGTTGAGGGAGACGAAATTCTTATCCTCGGCATCTGCCACCGCAAGGAAGTCTATCCTTTGATGGAAAAGCGCCAGTGATTAGAGAAGATCCAAGGGACGTTGTTTGCTCGGTGGATATTTCCAAGGCGCGCGAGGTTCTGGGGTGGCCGGTGAGTGTGGATGAGGGGTTGAGGAGGGTGGTGGAGGGGAAGAGTTGAAAGCTATGTGGGGGCGAGCTTCAATTTGAGAATAGCGATCGACTCAAGTCGAGGATAATGTTACCTTATCAAAAGGTATTACTTCTTGATAAGGGAGAGAATCATGGCGACCTCTATAAAGATTGATGATGACCTCAGGGCGCGGATACGTTCCCTTGTAAAGATTGAAAGGACACCCACTTAAAGATTGACACTCCCCCTAAACTCAAGTAGGGTTCTTTTCATGACAACGAAGACCCTGGGGACGTTGTTTACTCGTTTACTTCCCGGGGTGAATGAGGCTCACCCTTTAAGGCATTAAACAGGTTGTCCAAATCTTCGGTCCACTGTCTGGCCAGTGTTATTCAGCGGATCTATAGGACACCCACTTAAAGATTTTAATGGCGACTCTAAATGACACCCACTTAAAGATTGACACTCCCCCTATGCGACTCTATAGGACACCCACTTAAAGATTGACACTCCCAAGTAGGGTTCTTTTCATGACAATGCCCCGATCAAACCTTGTGAGCCTCTCCGACACGCCGTGGTACCACGTTGTCTCGCGTTGTGTGCGCCGTGCGTACCTGTGTGGGGAAGATTATTCCTCTGGAAAGAACTTTGAACATCGCCGCGGCTGGATCGAGAGCCGCATTTGCGAACTCTCCTCGATTTTCGCCATCGATGTGGCGGCCTACGCCGTTATGAGCAATCACTACCATATTGTTGTGCGCATCGATGCCGAGCGCGCAGCGGGGTGGGGCGATGAGGAGGTTCTAGCGCGGTGGACTCGAATATTTTCCGGGCCTGGGCTGGTTCAGAAATATTTGGGCACTGAGCGCGACACCCTCAGCGCTACAGAGTTGTCAAACATCGCTGCGCTGGCCGAGACCTATCGCAAGCGTCTTCACGACCTGTCCTGGTTTATGCGGGTGCTCAATGAGACCATTGCCCGCATGGCCAATGCTGAAGACGGGGTGACTGGTCGGTTTTGGGAGGGGCGCTTCAAAAGTCAAGCGCTGCTTGACGATCAAGCCTTGCTGACCGCCATGGCGTATGTCGATCTCAACCCTGTGCGCGCAGGACTTGCGCAAACGCCCGAAGAAAGCGCTCATACCTCCGTGCGCCGGCGCATTGCCGATCTTTTTCCTAAAACGGCAGAAGAAGAGGCCTCCCCCGCGGAAAAAAGAACGCCGCCTGCGGCGCAGGTCCGTAAAGCCGCCGCCGATCTGCGCCGCAGACAAGAGCACGTCCGTCCCGAAAGCGAACTGCGCCAGCTTGAGCCGGCCCCGTTGCTGGATTTTTCTCCGTCGGTCCAGGTTGACGGCGCCATTCCCTTTACTTTGCCTGACTACCTGGAGTTAGTCGATGCGCTCGGACGCGCCGTCCATCCCGCCAAGCGCGGTTTTATCCCCGAAACCACTCCTGCCATCCTCTCGCGCCTGAACATTGATTTTGACACCTTTTTCGCAACCGCCGATCAATTTCTGAGCGGTTTCGGTAGTGCCGTGGGGACTGCGCAACATCTGACCGCGCTGGCCGAGCAGCGACAGTGCCGGTATCTGCGTGGTGTCGGGCAAGCCCGATCTGTGTTCGGCCGCGTTGCATAGCTGTTTGTTCGTGGTGTCCTACGCGGGAACGTTTCGTCGTGCTCTCCCCCCACCATCGGTCACTTGTTGTTGCCCATGCACGCCGTAGTATGATGCGCTGAATCTTGGCGCCTCCTGATCCGTCGGAAAAGCCTCTGGATATTCGATAAACTCGCCCGCCCCTGGACTGGCTCAACCAGAGCGGCACACAAAATCCAAACTGGTTATTTACACGGCTCCAGGAATTTAGGCCGGAATAAGCGAAGCGTTTCCGGCAACCCGACCCAGCAGCAAACCTCGTAGCATGCCTGGGGCGGCTGACGCCTTATCCCGGTCTGCCTAATCCACGTTTGAGTAAGCGGACAACCAGAATCCAAAAAAAAAATCCAACACCGGGCCGGGAAGGGGCCATTTTTCGAAAATTTGCCTTCTTCGCCGCGCCCTTCAGGATTGCCCTTCTCGACCCCCGGGCTCCCCTGTAGGCCCTCCTGGATGCCTCGCACGATCCCCCTCGCGCGTTTCGCCCAAAAACCGCTCAGATCATGAATTTCGAAGCAGTTTTATCTTTTAAAAACAACCACTTACGCATGTTGCCGATTTGCTTTTCGCGCCATTTTCTGCTAGCGTTCCAACCATGAACCTACACGACCGTGCTTCCAGAAATATCGCCCGTCGACTCTCCTTTCAGACCGCCGCCAAAGACCAGGCCGGCATTGCCCTGGATCTGGCGGCGGGTAAGGACGTGCCGGAGGTTTATCACCTCAGTGACGCCGGCTTCTTCGACGAGTTCTTCTATTTCCTCGAAGAGATCGGGGTCATGCCTCGCCTGCTGGAGCTTGACCCGAAAGTCTCCAGCCGCCCGACGACCGTCCGCTTTCCTGCGGTCATCCTCATCTATCTGATGCGCATCGTCGCGGGCCTGGCGTTCTATTGGCACATCGAACCGGTGGTTCTGCACTCGCAGGCATTGATGCGCCTGGTGGGGTTCAACGGCCGGGAGATTCTGGAGGGGACGAGCCTGCGGGGGCGTAAAAAGCCCACCGCCGAGACCTCCCCGGAGGCTGCCGATAGCCCGGACGGCTCCGGACAGAGCGAGCCGGGCAGCCCGATCCGTGGCCCGGTCTGCGCCGATTCGATTGCCACCTACATCCAAGCGATTGCGGCTTCCGCGCTGGAGAGGCTCTTCAACACGGTGGTGGCGGTGCTGGCCGCTCGTTCGTTCTTTCCCAAGACCGTGCATGCGACACTCGATGCTTCGGAAATCCAGTCGACTCAGCGCTGTGAGGGCTGCGGCATGGTCTCCAAGGAGAAGCCGCCGACGCTGCGCCTGCGCAAGGGGCGCATCAAGAAGGTGCTGGAACGGGTCTTCGGGTTCAAGATCTGGGTGATCTGGGAGCCGGTCAGCGGCTTGCCGCTGGCCCTGCGCTTTGCCACCATCGAGACCGCCGATGTGACCCTGGCCCGGGAGGTGGTCGCCCAGGCTCTGAGCAATCTCGGCGGGCAGGCCACCTTGTCGTCGCTGGCCTTTGACCGGGGGTTTACCGATGGCGCCTTCTGGTGGTGGCTGCACCAGCAGGGGATCCACTTCTATGTCCCGGCCAAGAAGAACATGGCGGTCTATGCCGATGCCCTGGCCTGCGCTGCAAACGGGGTCCGCCAGAGCCGGCAGAAGACCCGCTCGGTCGGGCACGGCAAGAACAAGACCAGCGTGGTCGATCGCTGGGAGGCGGTCGGGATCGACGGACTCACCTCGGCCGGCTTCTATGGCGAGCACGGCAGCGGCTCCCACGAACATGCCGCAAACTTCTCGGCCAATCCGATCAACGCGGTGGTGGTCGTGGATGATCCCTACTGCCGAAACAACCCCGGTTGCGACACCATGGTGATTCTCACCAACGCTGCGGTCGCCAAGCCGCTTTGTGCCTACGATCGCTACGACCGCAGAAGCGAGATGGAGAACGCCCTGTTCCGGGAGGCGAAGCAGGCATGGTTCATCGAGCGGCCGGCAAAGAATACCGCCAGGGCGTTTCGGGCTCATGTCTACCTCACCCTGCTCACCATGGCGCTCTCCACGGCGTTTCGCACCTGGCTGGAGCAGCAGGACAAAAAAGAGCGCGCCGGGGAGCAAACCGGCATCCGCAAGTACCGGCAGCAGGTCCGTCAAGACAACGGCAACAAGGTCATTGTCTTCGACGAGGGGCGCTATGCCATCTTCGAGGTCTATGAGCTCGTCATTCTCTGCGGCAGAACGGTGGTCAGACCGCGAGGAGTGCCGGAGAGCATAACCACAACGGATATCCTGCGCAAGTACGGGGCGATTAAGGAATAGTCCCAATCCGCCAGCCACCCCACTTCCATCGCCCCATCCCTGCATTCCCTTTTTGGCTCGATCGTCTCAGTGCCCCCACGCAGACAGCCGCAAGGCGCCGCCCGTTGCATTTCGCAAGCCAGGCCAGCCGGCGCCTCCAAGCTCCCTCCGATATTCCGGATCGATACAACCCTACTTTGTCCGGGGTGTGCCCTGCTCAAGCCCACACAACGCTGTCAAATGGTGTGATTCGGGCCGTGGCTGTTCCGGCTCACTCGGTTTGTCGAATATCCAGAAAGCCCAGGGCGAATTTGTTCCCTCCCGGGAACACGCTCTAAGCCTTGCCCCAGCATAAAGTTCTGGTCATTTGTTCTCCGATGGGGTATAAAGGGTTCGTCCTTTGCCCTTGGAGACCCTGTCGTGAATCTGAAAGAAATCCATGTACGACCCGTTTCAGCCCTCGAGGAGGACCGATATCGGGAGACAATGCAAGCGCATCATTATCTGGGAGATCTGCCCAAGATCGGCGAAACCCTCTGGTACGTTGCCATATTGCGCCAGCAGTGGGTCGCTTTGCTGAGCTTTTCCGCTGCGGCCTTGAAGTGCGCCGTTCGCGACCAGTGGATTGGCTGGGATCATCGGCGCCAATATGACCGCTTGAAGCTGGTTGCCAACAATAGCCGTTTTTTGATCCTGCCGCAGTGGCATTTGCCCAATCTGGGCTCGCGCGTCTTGGCGCTGTGCGAACAAAGAATCCAGCGCGACTGGCTGGAGCGCTTTGGCCATCCGCTTGTGCTGATGGAGACCTTTGTCGATCCGCAGCGCTATCAAGGCACGGTTTACAAGGCGGCCAATTGGCTATGCCTGGGTCAGACCAAGGGATTTCGCCGAACCCGTCAAGGTTATAGCAACCTCGCACAGTCCCCGAAGATGGTGTTTGTTCGTGCGCTGCAGTCCAATGCCCAATCGCTCTTGTCCCGCCCCCTGCTTGGGGCGCCCTATTGTCCAGGAGACGTGAAAATGTTGTTGACAGCCAATCAAATGCGATCCTTGCCAGAGTTTTTCACCGACATCCCCGACCCGCGCCGCGCCGCAGGGAAACGCCACCGGCTGTCCACCGTTTTGGCCATTGCCGCCGGGGCGACGCTTTGCGGGATGCGCGGGTACAAGGCGATTTCCGATTGGGCCAAAAGTCTTGGCCCCAAGGCGCGCGAGCGCTTCGGATGCCGTAAAAAACAAGGGCAGTACCTTGTCCCGAGCGAATACATCATCCGCGATATCCTCATCAGGGTCGATCCGGATCATCTCGACCGCAGCTTTCAACGTTGGAACGAGGCTTACGCAGGCGCGGATGAAAGCCTCGCCATCGACGGCAAGACCATGTGCAACGCCACCGACGAGCAAGGCCGCAAGACGCATATCATGAGCGCGATCGGCCACGAGACCAAAACCTGCCACACCCAAAAAAAGTCGGCCTCCTGCCGATAGACGATGGCAGCGACGAGGTCAAGCAAACGAACGAAATCAAAATGGCCATCCCCTTGCTCGAGGCGATCAGCATCGAAGGCAAGACCATCAGCGCCGACGCCCTATTGACGCAACGCCGATTGGCCCGCTACCTGGTCGAAGACAGGCAGGCCCATTACCATTTCACCGTCAAAGGCAATCAGCCCCGGCTTCTCGAAGACCTCACCCTGTATTTTCATGGCCGCCAAGAACCTCACGCTGTCACCGTCGACTCCGACCATGGCCGGATCGAGACGCGGAGGATCTGGGTCACCGCCGAGCTCAACGACTATCTCGACTTTCCTCACGTCGGTCAGGCTTTCATGGTCGAACGCGAAAGGGTCAACAAAAAGAGCGGGAAAGTCTCAACCGAAACCGTTTACGGAATCACCAGCCACACACCGCAGCAGGCCGACGCCCAGCGCATCCTCAAGACTAATCGCAACCACTGGTGCATAGAAAACAGCTGCCACTACATCATTGACTGGAATTACGACGAAGACCGAAGCCGGATACGCACCGGCCATGGGCCGGAAAACATCACCCGGCTCCGACGCTTCGCGGTCGGTCTGATTAAATCAAAAAGCGTCGGCAGCGTTGCGCAGAAAATGAGGATGCTCGCCATGAACCCCCGCGCCGTCTTCGACTACCTGCGAATGACCGATAATACAAGGAGCAGGCGCTCGGCTGCTGGATGCAATTAGAACAAATTTGCCTTGCAATCAGGGCCAGGGCGAATTTGTTCCCTCCCGGGAACACGCTCTAAGCCTTGCCCCAGCATAAAGTTCTGGTCATTTGTTCTCCGATGGGGTATAAAGGGTTCGTCCTTTGCCCTTGGAGACCCTGTCGTGAATCTGAAAGAAATCCATGTACGACCCGTTTCAGCCCTCGAGGAGGACCGATATCGGGAGACAATGCAAGCGCATCATTATCTGGGAGATCTGCCCAAGATCGGCGAAACCCTCTGGTACGTTGCCATATTGCGCCAGCAGTGGGTCGCTTTGCTGAGCTTTTCCGCTGCGGCCTTGAAGTGCGCCGTTCGCGACCAGTGGATTGGCTGGGATCATCGGCGCCAATATGACCGCTTGAAGCTGGTTGCCAACAATAGCCGTTTTCTGATCCTGCCGCAGTGGCATTTGCCCAATCTGGGCTCGCGCGTCTTGGCGCTGTGCGAACAAAGAATCCAGCGCGACTGGCTGGAGCGCTTTGGCCATCCGCTTGTGCTGATGGAGACCTTTGTCGATCCGCAGCGCTATCAAGGCACGGTTTACAAGGCGGCCAATTGGCTATGCCTGGGTCAGACCAAGGGATTTCGCCGAACCCGTCAAGGTTATAGCAACCTCGCACAGTCCCCGAAGATGGTGTTTGTTCGTGCGCTGCAGTCCAATGCCCAATCGCTCTTGTCCCGCCCCCTGCTTGGGGCGCCCTATTGTCCAGGAGACGTGAAAATGTTGTTGACAGCCAATCAAATGCGATCCTTGCCAGAGTTTTTCACCGACATCCCCGACCCGCGCCGCGCCGCAGGGAAACGCCACCGGCTGTCCACCGTTTTGGCCATTGCCGCCGGGGCGACGCTTTGCGGGATGCGCGGGTACAAGGCGATTTCCGATTGGGCCAAAAGTCTTGGCCCCAAGGCGCGCGAGCGCTTCGGATGCCGTAAAAAACAAGGGCAGTACCTTGTCCCGAGCGAATACATCATCCGCGATATCCTCATCAGGGTCGATCCGGATCATCTCGACCGCAGCTTTCAACGTTGGAACGAGGCTTACGCAGGCGCGGATGAAAGCCTCGCCATTGACGGCAAGACCATGTGCAACGCCACCGACGAGCAAGGCCGCAAGACGCATATCATGAGCGCGATCGGCCACGAGACCAAAACCTGCCACACCCAAAAAAAGTCGGCCTCCTGCCGATAGACGATGGCAGCGACGAGGTCAAGCAAACGAACGAAATCAAAATGGCCATCCCCTTGCTCGAGGCGATCAGCATCGAAGGCAAGACCATCAGCGCCGACGCCCTATTGACGCAACGCCGATTGGCCCGCTACCTGGTCGAAGACAGGCAGGCCCATTACCATTTCACCGTCAAAGGCAATCAGCCCCGGCTTCTCGAAGACCTCACCCTGTATTTTCATGGCCGCCAAGAACCTCACGCTGTCACCGTCGACTCCGACCATGGCCGGATCGAGACGCGGAGGATCTGGGTCACCGCCGAGCTCAACGACTATCTCGACTTTCCTCACGTCGGTCAGGCTTTCATGGTCGAACGCGAAAGGGTCAACAAAAAGAGCGGGAAAGTCTCAACCGAAACCGTTTACGGAATCACCAGCCACACACCGCAGCAGGCCGACGCCCAGCGCATCCTCAAGACTAATCGCAACCACTGGTGCATAGAAAACAGCTGCCACTACATCATTGACTGGAATTACGACGAAGACCGAAGCCGGATACGCACCGGCCATGGGCCGGAAAACATCACCCGGCTCCGACGCTTCGCGGTCGGTCTGATTAAATCAAAAAGCGTCGGCAGCGTTGCGCAGAAAATGAGGATGCTCGCCATGAACCCCCGCGCCGTCTTCGACTACCTGCGAATGACCGATAATACAAGGAGCAGGCGCTCGGCTGCTGGATGCAATTAGAACAAATTTGCCTTGCCAGAAAGCCTGTAAGGACTTGCTTCATTGTGCGACATCCTATATTTTGAGTCCGCGATAGGAAGACCCAGGGGACGTTGTTTACTCGTTTACTTTCCGGGGGGATGACAGAGAGGCGCGAAACTCGGGACGAGGGGCGCGAAGGTCAAAGGTGCGACTCGCATTTTCATGTGTCGTCTTTGGGTTTGGTGGCCGCCATGGGGGGCAGACATTTTGAACCTGGGGTTCCCTTCAGCCCTCAGCCTTCAGCCTGGTAAGGACTCGCAATGGCTGATGAGATCACCCCTTCAATCTTCAATTGACCTCATGCCGCACTAGTGACACACTTGTGAAAAGGAGGTGCGACATGCCCGCGAAAAATCCGAGAGTCAACGTCGTTTTGGAAAAACCTGTTTACAGGAAGACCCAGGGGACGTTGTTTACTCGTTTACTTCCCGGGGTGAATGAGGCTCACCCTTTAAGGCATTAAACAGGTTGTCTGCGACTCTAAATGCGACTCTAAAGGACACCCACTTAAAGATTGACACTCCCTTTAAACTCAAGTAGGGTTCTTTTCATGACAATGCCCCGATCAAACCTTGGAAGATCCAAGGGACGTTGTTTGCTCGGTGGATATTTCCAAGGCGCGCGAGGTTCTGGGGTGGCCGGTGAGTGTGGATGAGGGGTTGAGGAGGGTGGTGGAGGGGAAGAGTTGAAAGCTATGTGGGGGCGAGCTTCAATTTGAGAATAGCGATCGACTCAAGTCGAGGATAATGTTACCTTATCAAAAGGTATTACTTCTTGATAAGGGAGAGAATCATGGCGACCTCTATAAAGATTGATGATGACCTCAGGGCGCGGATACGTTCCCTTGCGCAGCGCCGTCGCCGATCATCTCACTGGATTATGCGTGAGGCCATCGAGCAGTATGTGGCGCGGGAAGAGGCGCGCGAGAGCTTTAAGCAGGAGGCTTATGCGTCCTGGAGTGCTTATCAGGAAACCGGTCGCCACCTGACCGGCGATGAGGTGCGCGATTGGTTGGGCCGTTGGGGATCGGAAGACGAAACGGAGCTGCCTGATTGCCACGAGTAGTTATCACAGAGGGTGCTGCCCGAGGATTAAAGCGGTGTCGGCGCTTCTTGATGAACAAATCACCCGAAGCTGTGACGCATGCCGCCCTTGCCATACGCGAGCGCTTTGATCTGCTGATCTCACAGCCTGAAATCGGCCGCCCGCTCGGTGATGACCTCGATTTACGCGAGTTGCTCATCGAATTTGGTGATTCCGGGTATGTTGCGCTCTATCGTTACGATAACCTCGCAGATGTTGTTTATGTGCTGGCATTCAGGCATCAGAAAGAAGCGGGTTATTAAACTGCGAGGAGGCCCTCAGCCTGGCCATTGTTATTCAAGGAATTCTCCGGCGTGCCCAGCGATATTACCTTTGGGATGTTGTGGAATCATTTTCAACGCATTTGCAGGGCCGCGCCAGTCAATCTCTGGATGAGACTCTTTTGACACTATAGGACACCCACTTAAAGATTCTTAAAGGCCGACCCAGGGGACGTTGTTTACTCGTTTACTTTCCGGGGGGATGACAGAGAGGCGCGAAACTCGGGACGAGGGGCGCGAAGGTCAAAGGTGCGACTCGCATTTTCATGTGTCGTCTTTGGGTTTGGTGGCCGCCATGGGGGGCAGACATTTTGAACCTGGGGTTCCCTTCAGCCCTCAGCCTTCAGCCTAGTAAGGACTCGCAATGGCTGATGAGATCACCCCTTCAATCTTCAATTGACCTCATGCCGCACTAGTGACACACTTGTGAAAAGGAGGTGCGACATGCCCGCGAAAAATCCGAGAGTCAACGTCGTTTTGGAAAAACCTGTTTATAACGCTCTTCATGACCTGGCTGAAAACGAAGGGGTATCCATGTCCATGTTGATGCGCGACCTGGTGAAAGAAGCGCTCGAGCTGCGTGAGGACAGGGCGCTGGCAGAGTTCGCTGCGGAGCGGGAAAAAGATTTCGACCCCAGCGAAGCACTGAGCCATGACGAGGTTTGGGGGTAGGGGTGTGTTTTCGGTTGTTTATAGATCTATAGGACACCTATAGATCTATAGGACACCCACTTAAAGATTGACACTCCCCCTAAACTCAAGTAGGGTTCTTTTCATGACAATGCCCCGATCAAACCTTGTGAGCCTCTCCGACACGCCGTGGTACCACGTTGTCTCGCGTTGTGTGCGCCGTGCGTACCTGTGTGGGGAAGATTATTCCTCTGGAAAGAACTTTGAACATCGCCGCGGCTGGATCGAGAGCCGCATTTGCGAACTCTCCTCGATTTTCGCCATCGATGTGGCGGCCTACGCCGTTATGAGCAATCACTACCATATTGTTGTGCGCATCGATGCCGAGCGCGCAGCGGGGTGGGGCGATGAGGAGGTTCTAGCGCGGTGGACTCGAATATTTTCCGGGCCTGGGCTGGTTCAGAAATATTTGGGCACTGAGCGCGACACCCTCAGCGCTACAGAGTTGTCAAACATCGCTGCGCTGGCCGAGACCTATCGCAAGCGTCTTCACGACCTGTCCTGGTTTATGCGGGTGCTCAATGAGACCATTGCCCGCATGGCCAATGCTGAAGACGGGGTGACTGGTCGGTTTTGGGAGGGGCGCTTCAAAAGTCAAGCGCTGCTTGACGATCAAGCCTTGCTGACCGCCATGGCGTATGTCGATCTCAACCCTGTGCGCGCAGGACTTGCGCAAACGCCCGAAGAAAGCGCTCATACCTCCGTGCGCCGGCGCATTGCCGATCTTTTTCCTAAAACGGCAGAAGAAGAGGCCTCCCCCGCGGAAAAAAGAACGCCGCCTGCGGCGCAGGTCCGTAAAGCCGCCGCCGATCTGCGCCGCAGACAAGAGCACGTCCGTCCCGAAAGCGAACTGCGCCAGCTTGAGCCGGCCCCGTTGCTGGATTTTTCTCCGTCGGTCCAGGTTGACGGCGCCATTCCCTTTACTTTGCCTGACTACCTGGAGTTAGTCGATGCGCTCGGACGCGCCGTCCATCCCGCCAAGCGCGGTTTTATCCCCGAAACCACTCCTGCCATCCTCTCGCGCCTGAACATTGATTTTGACACCTTTTTCGCAACCGCCGATCAATTTCTGAGCGGTTTCGGTAGTGCCGTGGGGACTGCGCAACATCTGACCGCGCTGGCCGAGCAGCGACAGTGCCGGTATCTGCGTGGTGTCGGGCAAGCCCGATCTGTGTTCGGCCGCGTTGCATAGCTGTTTGTTCGTGGTGTCCTACGCGGGAACGTTTCGTCGTGCTCTCCCCCCACCATCGGTCACTTGTTGTTGCCCATGCACGCCGTAGTATGATGCGCTGAATCTTGGCGCCTCCTGATCCGTCGGAAAAGCCTGTAAGGACTTGCTTCATTGTGCGACATCCTATATTTTGAGTCCGCGATAGGTTTTCCCGGCTAACGGATGCTCAAACCAATGTTTTCTCGCCAACTTTTGGTTGATTTATGCCCGAGTCCCTCACAACGGAATACAAACGGCGCTTCGGAAAAGTGGTTGTCGTGTCGCTGGTGGCATTCGCCAATACCGATGGTGGTGTGGTCATTGTCGGGATGGAGGATGATGAAAAGCCCTGTGGAGTGGATATCGGTCCGGAAACCGTTCAACGCTATGTCAACGAAATCAAGAATGCCACTTACCCGCAGTTGATCCCCAAAGTACTGATCGAGAAGCGCGGAGGCAAGCCCGTACTTGTTTTTGAGGTTGGCGAATACCCGATAAAGCCTGTTTCCTACAAAAATCGCTATTACAGAAGGGTGCATAACAGCAACCACGTCATGGCTCTGGAAGAGATCGTGGATCTGCAGCAGCAGTCACTGTCTGTTTCCTATGACGCTTGCCTCACTCATGCAACCTTGACAGACCTTGATCCTTCCTTGCTGAATCGTTTTTTTGAGCGGGTCAACAGCCGAGGACGGGTGACACTCCAGGATGATTTGTTTACAAACCTGGCTAAGCTTAAACTCATCCGCGACGGCAAAGTCACCATTGCCGGCAACCTTCTCTTTGGCGACCCTGACTTCACGATTCGTATCGGCCGTTTCAAATCAGAGGCGACCATCATCGACGACATCGTTATCAAGTCGCCGTTGTTTGTCGCTGTCGATGAGGCGCTGACCTTTATCAAGAAACATATCAACCTTTCTTATTCCTTTAATGGAAGTCGCGAACGGATTGAACGCTGGCAGTATCCGCTGGAGGCGCTGCGCGAACTGGTTTTAAACGCGGTGGTGCACCGTGATTACAAGAGCCCGTCGGATATCATCATCAAGGTTTTTGATGATCGAATTACAATTTCCAATCCCGGCAAGCTGTACGGCCGTTTGCGTGTCGAGGATCTGCAGCGGAATGATTATGTCTCGTCTTTGCGCAACCGATTGCTGGCGGAAATGTTCTACCTGATTGGCGACATCGAACGCTACGGCACGGGTTTTGTGAGAATCAGAGAGGCCTTGGCGGATTATCCAGGTCTTGCTGTTGCTGTTGAAGAGATGGGCGAGTTTTTCAAGGTTGAGTTACGCCATGCTGCCGAGCAAGTCACCGAGCAAGTCACCGAGCAAGTTACCGAGCAAGTTACCGAGCAAGTTACCGAGCAAGTCATACGTCTCTTGAAAGTCCTGGATCGGCCTAGAACTCGTCGTGAGCTGCAGAATATATTGCATTTGCAGCACCGGGAACATTTCAGGAGTGAATATTTGCGGCCCGCGCTGGAAGCCGGGCTGGTGGCAATGACGAACCCTGAAAAGCCCCGTGCAGCCGACCAGAAATATATTCTAACGGCAAAGGGACGAATGTTTTTTCATGGGGAGTAGGAAGTAGGGTTTCCCACTCCCCGAACAATAGAATTTAAAGGATTTTTGTGAAGCAGACTGATATTACCAACTCCGTTGCCCAAGTGAGGGGCCAGGTTAAGGTGTATAGGTATAGCAGGGGATGCCCACCAAGTTGGATTTGGCTCAGGAAATGGAAAAACCTTCTCCCGTTGAACGGATTAGGGTGATCGACCTGGTTATTCGAAACACAAAGCATTTTTCTGAATGCTGATGAATGGGATGAACGCTGAGGGAAAAGCATGAATTCAAGGGTTTAAAGACAAATTTTTCGTTTTTATCCGGGGTTGTCAGGGTTTATCTGCGTTCAACTAAAGCCTGTCTTGGCGCCTTAGCGCCTTAAGTGCGTGACCAAAGGCAACGACTGGATCAGGCGCTGAAAGAGGCTGCCGCGGCCGCTGGAGAGATTTTGCCCGAGGCGGTTTATGCGCCTCTTAGCTTCAGTGTCGTGCAAGGGGACGAATTCCAGTTCGTTTTGCAAAGGCCACAGGATGCTTATGCATTTGTCGTTCTGATGCGTACTCTGCTGTGTACCTCCGGCCTCAGCCCCGCCCCTTCCTTTCGTTCCGCCATCGGCATCGGCGAACTGACGGTGGGCAAGGGCGATTGAGACCCGCTGGACTGCGCTTCAGTGCGAGACGATTCGATATCGCCTGCAACATCAAACATATGAAACGATTGGGAAAGAATTAAGGATTACGAAACAGGGTGTTGAAAAGCGGCTGCGCGCCGCATACTGGGATGAGTTTTCCCGTGGAATGGACTTTATAATCAAAGCTTTGTCACCGTCTAAAGGTTGACACTCGCCATGTCAACCTTTAGACGGTGACCTTTGTCGGGTCACCCTTTGAGTGGTGACACTGTGGGGAGGGGCGGCATATTTTTGGACGATTCGGATCGTCCGGGCATAGCCCAGGGCTGGGCGTTATATCGGCATCCTCGAACGTGCCCTTGTGTTTGTTGCCGTGATGGTCGGACGATTTGAGCTGATCGGTTTCCTGCTTGCGGCAAAATCGATTGTCAGGCATCCGGAAATGAAAGGCGAAAAAGGCAGCACGGCGTTCGCCGAATATTTTCTGGTCGGCACTCTGACCAGCGTGAGTTGGGCTTTTTTCCTGAGTCTGGTCTTTCAGCAAATTGTGGTGCGGTGATGAGGGCTGAGCCAGGAAAAACGTTGTCACGCAAAGCCGCAAAGGCGAAAAGAGAAAGCGGACGGGGCATTTTGGATTTTGGATTGAAGGGCGGATGGAAATTGGTTTTTCGTAACGATTTTTGGCTGGTGATTGGCGAGCTTCCCGATGAAAAAGCTTGAAGATATTGCTGCTTTGCTGAAAAAGGGTGAATCTACAGCCCTTGAATTCAAGGCGTCCTTTGATCGCGAAACCATCGAAACGGTCGTTGCCTTCGCCAATTCACGAGGTGGGAGCGTTTTTGTCGGGGTTGCGGATAACGGTGCGGTGCGTGGTGTAACCCTGGGCAAGGAAACGCTCAACCATTGGCTGGGCCAGATCAAATCGGCGACCAGCCCTATGGTGATTCCAGATTTGGAGGCCATTGACCTTGAGGGGAAAGCGATTGTGATGATTACCGTGGGTGAGTATCCGGTCAAGCCGGTCAATACCCGGGGAAAATATTTCAAACGCATCGCCTCGTCCAATCATCAACTGTCTCTTTCAGAAATTACCGACCTGTACATGCAGTCGTTGCAGCTATCCTGGGATGCCCACGAAGCGCCTAAGGCTTGCCTGGATGAACTTTCCCTTGGCAAGATTGAATCCTTTATCGAAAAGGTCAATCAATCCGGTCGCTTCATGCTGGATAGCTCTCCGTTTCTGGCGCTGGAAAAGCTCAAATTTATCGTGAACAATCGGCCGACCTGGGGTGCCCTCCTGCTGTTCGCTGAAAATCCTTTGCGTCACCATATCCACATTGGTCGCTTTAAGACGCCGAGCATGATCATTGACGACCGCCAGATCACCGATACTCTGTTCGAGGCGGTCGAGCAGGCGATGAAATTCATCGTTTCGCACATCAGCGTGGCGTTCTCCTTCGATGGCGGCCTTCAGCGCAAGGAACGTTTCGCCTATCCGCTTCCGGCCCTGCGCGAAGCGCTTCTGAATGCCGTAGTGCATCGCGATTACGGTAATTCTTCCGATATCCAAATCAAAATTTTTGACGATCGAATCACCCTCTTCAGTCCGGGTACGCTCTATGGTGGCTTGACCATTGAAGATCTGCAAACCGACTCCTACCAGTCACGCACCCGGAACAAACTGATCGCCGAAGCCTTCTACCTCACCAATAATATTGAGAAATACGGAAGTGGATTTATCCGTATCCGTAAGGAATTGCGGGAATATCCTGAGTTGGATTTTAATGTTGAGGAGGTTGGCGGCGGCGTTTTGGTTACCTTTCGGCAGGTTGAGGGAGTAAGTGGCGGAGTAAGTGGCGGAGTAAGTGGCGGAGTAAGTGGCGGAGTAAGTGGCGGAGTAAGTGGCGGAGTAAGAGATGTGCTTGAATATATCAGGCGTAACCCGGGGGCCAAAGCCAATGACATTGCCGTTTCTTTGAACCTGGCGCAGAGGACGCTTGAACGCTGGATCAAGGAACTGCGCGACGCGGGTTTGATTGAATTTGTGGGTGCGCCGAAAACTGGTGGTTACCATGTCAAGGAACAACAGGAATGATAACACAAAGCCGGGGAAGACCCAGGGGACGTTGTTTACTCGTTTACTTCACGGGGTGAATGAGGCTCACCCTTTAAGGCATTAAACAAGTTGTCCAAATCTTCGGTCCACTGTCTGGCCAGTGTTATTCAGGGAATTCTACAACGTGCCCAATAATGTTACTTTTAGTTTGAAGTAGAAACCCACACCCTGTGGGTGTGGTGATGTGGACTGGCTACGCCGGTCCCGAATGGGTATGGCTGAAAGCCGCTCACTGTTATTCTTTCTTTCGAGTTGTGCCGCAACATCGAAAAGAAAGGAGAAAACAGTGAGCAGCCGATTTCGTAAGTTATCACACTCGATATGGCACTGCCAGTATCACATCGTTTGGGTCCCAAAGTACCGGTTTCGGATTTTGCAGGGAAAAGTGAAAGAGGCCGTTGAATCAGGTATTCATGCGATATGTGGCTATTCCGGTTGTGAAGTCGTGGAGTTGAATGTTCAGCCCGATCATGTCCATCTGGTTGTGATGATCCCGCCCAAGGTGTCGATCTCGAACTTTCTGGGGCGGTTAAAAGGGCAGACGTCGATGAAACTGTTTCAGCAGTTTCGGCATTTGCGGAAGAAACCCTATTGGGGCAACCACTTTTGGGCCAAGGGCTATTGCGTTGATACCGTCGGCATGGATGCGGACATGATACGCAAGTATGTCCGCTATCAGGACAAGCAAGAGCGGCAAATGGAGCAACTTCAGTTGGGAGATTGAGGACAGGACCGCGGCACAACTTCAGCCCGCCCCCTTGGGGGCAGGGCCAGCCCCCCTATGGGGGGCGAACTACAAAGCCACGTCCTGTGGGCGTGGATTCTTTACGATGTTGTGGAATCATTTTCAACGCATTTGTAGGAGAGTTTTTTTGAGTTGTGGCAGTTCGGTCTCGATGACCGCCCATATCAGATCCAGGTCGATTCCGCCAAGGTAATCATGGACAAGGATATCGCGGAAACCGGAAATGCCGCGCCAGTCAATCTCTGGATGAGAATCTTTTGCCTCGGCCGATAGCCGCTGACTTGATTCAGCCATGACCTGCAGGACGCGCAGGGTGGCATCCTGAACCAGGGTGTCTTTGAGAAATCGTTCTTTGTCAGTGTCTGTTGCGTACTGCTCGATGCGCTCTATACATTCGAGCATGTGCGTAATGTAGACTTGATCGCGTTCCGCGTCGGTCATAACTCGACAGCTTCTCGAAGTATTTTGTCGCGGATCGCGGGATGCAGGGCGTTCGGAGTTGTCATGTCGACCGGTCTGCCCAGGACATCTTCGAGATCTTTAAGAAGACCGCCAAGTGCGAAAGCTGATTTTCCCTTTTGCATTTCGACCAGAAAATCGATGTCGCTGGTCTCCGTCGCGCGATCCGCTGCCATAGAGCCGAAAACACGGATACGCTCTGCGCCTCGCTTTCTGGCCAGGCGGAGAATCTCTTGCCTGTGGGCTTCGATGAGTGGGTCCATCGTTTTCTCCTTATTTGAGCCACAGAGACAGAATAACACAAGGCTGAAGGGGGGAAGAAAAGAAATTTTCAATCTGCACCAGCGGATCTATAGCGATCTATTGGACACCCACTTAAAGATTGCGTTGCATAGATGTTTGATCGTGCTTCAGGGCACCTGCTTAAGGATTGCTATGGACTGCATCATCAATATAAGAATCCGAAAAGCCAAAGAGGGATTTTGTTTTTGAATCCTATCTCCATATTGTCAACGGCAAGATAAGCGTTATCAATACCTTTTATCTGCTCAAACCCCTTATTTTTTCCTCCTACCTCGATGGTATAAGTCCCGTCTACCAGAAAGTCACCTGTCAGGCCAAGGACGATGGAATTGTCAACGAGTTTTCTGCTGTTGTAATAGCTGCTTCTGATCTGGTTGACAAAAAAAGTTTCCCTGCTGGTGCCGGTGTGGGGTGTTTTGTTGATGGCATTGGCTAGGTTGGTGTTGTAAAGATAAATTTTTTCGGGCTTTCTGATTCTGCCGGTACCTTTGTTGCTGCCGGGAATACGGATAAGCAATGATGCATGCTCCAGATAGCGCAGGTAGTCTCCCATTGTTACTCGGGAAATGTCCGTCATGGCAGAGAGTTTGCTGATATTGGGTTCAAAGGGGGCTGATTCGGAGAGCAGGTAGAGCAATTTCTTTAATTTGTCTATTTGTGTTATGGGAACCTGGGTCACGTAAGGGAGGTCGCTTTCAAGGATCTGGTTGACGATGCTGATCAGTTTGATGTGATAGGTATCTGCCCCTTCGCTAATAAACGGGTAACAGCCGCACACGAGATAGTCCTGAAAGTGTTTGAGGGGTTTGATCTGATCGGCGATGTTGCTGGCAATAGCAACGTGGTTATGTAGGAGTTCTGACAGTGTTGTTGCCGCAAATTGGCCGTTTCCGGAGAGCCAAAGGTATTCACGAAACGAGAGGTTGGCGAGGTGATAGATGATGGCACGCCGTGAAAGATCTGCTTCTTGTGCGTGAATTTGCAGCATGGATGAGCCGGAAAAAATAACGTTGAGCTGGGTACCGTCATAAATGGCTTTTAAATGACTGGACCATTCCGAATACTTATGAACCTCATCAATAAAAAGAGTTTCCCCGCCTAGCTGCTCGAAGTGGATGGCAAATTCGTACAACGAAATAGTTTTGAAAAACGGGTTATCAACACTAATATAGAGGGCCTGATCACTTGATCCGTATTGTTCTTTGAGGGCTTGCAGCATCAGGGTTGTTTTGCCGACCCCGCGCTGGCCGATGATACCGATGAGGCGCTGGTTCCAATCAATGAGAGAATAGAGATAGCGCTTAGGCTCAAGAGTGACCTGTTTGAGGAGCTTTTGTTGTTCCTGGAAGAAAAGTGTAAGGTCCATTAGGTATTTTCCTTGTGTGAGTGATAAGTTGATTTTACAAATAGTGTTTTCCGATGTCAATCGGTAACAAATCTCGCAATTCTAAAGGGCACCACTTAATCTTTGCTTTCTCTGCGCCTTCGCAGCTTGAGTGAGTGAAGCGAATGGGCGTGAGGCTCTGCTGCCTGCTGTCACAACGCAATAAGGATGGAGTTATGTCTGTTATTTTAATCACCGGTGCTACAGGCTTTGTCGGTCGTGGACTTTGCTCTCGGTTGCTGGCAGAAGGGCGTGATGTGCGCTGTGCGGTTCGCCAGCCGTCATCCACGGCAAATTCAGTTGTGGTTGGCGATATCGGGCCCGACACAGATTGGGGGCAGGCGCTGAACGGTGTTGACACCGTTGTCCATTTAGCTGCCCGTGTTCATATCATGGAAGACACCGCCAGTGACCCTCTAGCTGAATTCCGTCGCGTCAATGTTGATGGTACCCTTAACTTCGCCCGGCAAGCTGCTTCAGCCGGCGTCAAGCGCTTCGTCTTTATCAGCACCGTCAAGGTCAACGGCGAAGAAACTCTCCCTCACCCTAACCCTCTCCCGCTGGGAGAGGGGATGGCCCATTGTTTCACCGAACAGGATACACCCCATCCTCAGGATCCCTACGGCATCTCTAAACATGAAGCGGAAGAAGGCCTGCGCAGTGTGGCGGAAGAAACCGGGCTGGAGGTTGTCATCATCCGCCCCCCTCTGGTGTACGGACCTGGCGTCAAAGGCAATTTTGCAAGCATGGTTCGTTGGGTCAACAAAGGCATCCCCCTGCCCCTCGGCTCCATCCACAACCAGCGCAGCCTGGTCGCCCTCGACAACCTCGTTGACTTCATCATCACCTGCATCGACCACCCCGCCGCCGCCAACCAGACCTTCCTCGTTGCCGACGGCGAAGACCTCTCCACCACCGAACTGCTGCGTCGCGTCGGGCAGGCCATGAACAAACCAGCGCGCCTGATTCCGGTTCCCATGTCGGTTCTCAAGGTCGGTGCCCGCCTTTTCGGCAAGGAGGCCATGGCGCAGCGTCTGTGTGGAAACCTGCAGGTGGATATTTCCAAAGCGCGTAAGGTGTTGGGGTGGACGCCGCCGGTGAGTGTGGAGGAGGGATTGCGGAGGGCTGTGGAATAGGGACGTGGAACCAGGGACGAGGGTTGCGGAACGCGAAGGTCAAAGGCTTGATTTGCATTTTCTTGCGTTGTCTTTGGGGATGTGGTCGCAAAAATCCGGATTTATGACTCTACTGCGTTCATCACAAAAAAACCGAAAAATCCTGTTGAACGCAGATAACGGCGGATTTACGCAGATGGAAAATCAAAATACCCCCGAGGATTTCTAAAGCCTTTGACTTCCGCGTTCCTCGCCTCTTTTCTTTCCCCCCTGTTGGCGATTCTTGGCGTGATGCTGCCCGCCTGAGTTGTCCGAAATGTTATAGGGTGATATTCTGCCATTGATAGGTATGCCAACTAAAAACAGGAGAATGCGCGATGAATGTTGCACTTCCGTTGGATCGGATGACCGCATCAGAGAAACTCCAGTTGATAGAAACAATCTGGAATGATCTTACCAGGGAACCGGAGAGCGTTCCTTCGCCGGATTGGCATGGAGATGTTTTGCGGGAGCGGGAGCAGCGGGTTGCTGAAGGAAAAGCGCAATTTCTTGATATAGCGGATGCCAAGCAAGCCGTGCGTGACCTGCTCAAGTGAAATTGCAAGTCCTTTCAGAAGCCATCGGAGATCTGGTTGACGGATACCGCTTCTATGAGCGGCAGTCAACGGGTTTGGGAGAGTATTTCCTGGACTCTTTGTGGTCAGATATTCAATCTCTTCGTTTGTACGGTGGTGTGCATACTGTTTATCAGGGCTATTATCGGCTGCTGGCAAAAAGATTCCCCTACGCCGTATATTATCGGATCGACCAGGATGACGTCATTCGTGTGCGTGCAGTCCTTGACTGCCGGCGTAACCCTGGCTGGATCGCTAAACGACTTGGATAGGAACGCGAAGATCTTAAAAACCAGGGACGCGGGACGCAGTTTGCGGGACGCGAAAACCTTGATGATTTTGAATTCCTCGTTCCTCGCCCCGCGCCCCTCAACATTTTTCCATTGAATCAAACTGTAATTCGGAATAGAATGCGGATTTTTAATTTCTTCTTAACTATGCGCTTTTATATGAGACAAGATTTATTCCCAAGTGAGGGGTTTGATGCAGAATTTTCTTTTACGTTTATTTGACGTTATGTTCTCGGCTTTTGGTCTGATCGTTGGCTTTCCCGTCCTGGCTTTCATCACCCTGATCGGTTTTTTCGACACAGGCTCACCTGTCTTTCGCCAGGAGCGCGTCGGACGGGATCAGAAGCCTTTTGTGCTGGTTAAATTTCGCACCATGAAACCCGATACGGCTTCCGTTGCCAGCCATCTGGCCAGCGCTTCGGCGATTACCCCGCTTGGGCATTTTCTGCGGCGCACCAAACTCGATGAGCTGCCACAGTTGTGGAATGTCCTTAAAGGGGAGATGAGCCTGGTCGGCCCGCGGCCCTGCCTGTTCAATCAGCAAGAGCTGATCGAAGAGCGCGCCCGTCGTGGGGTGTTCGACGTACGCCCGGGAATCACCGGGCTGGCGCAGGTCAACGGGATCGACATGTCGACGCCGGAACTGCTGGCGGAAACCGATGCGAGAATGATTAAAGATCTGACTGTCGGCAAGTATTTCGCGTATATCATACAGACCGTCACCGGCAAGGGGGCTGGCGATCGAGTGGTGAAAAGATGAGGGACGCGAAGATCTTATAACCGAGGGACGCGGGACGAGGGTTGCGGGACGCGAAGGTCAAAGGCGCGACTCACATTTTCGTGTGTTGTTTATGGTTTCGGCGGTAGCGGAGGATTCAGACTTATGATTTTATCCGCGTTCATCCGCTCTTATCTGCGTTCACCAGGATTTTTAAGAACTTTTTTATTGAACGCAGATAAAGGCTGATTTACGCAGATGGAAAATCAAAAAGCTTTTCTGAGAATTTTAATGCCTTTGAATTCCTCGTCCCTCGTCTCGCGTTCCGCGTTCCGCGTCCCTTCCTGAGACTTCCCCATGTTTTTAACTAAGTTGATCGGTGGGCTGCTCATGCCCCTTTCCATCGTCATCCTTATCCTCTTTATGGGCTTACTGTTGACCATGAGGCGCCGTTGGCTCGCTGTGGGACGGGGCGTTCTGGCCGTGGGGATTGTGCTGCTTTTGCTGGTCTCTACGCCCTGGCTGCCCGAACGGCTGCTGTTACCGTTGGAGGTTGCC
Organism: Geoalkalibacter subterraneus; assembly: GCF_000827125.1. Classification (NCBI taxonomy): domain Bacteria; kingdom Pseudomonadati; phylum Thermodesulfobacteriota; class Desulfuromonadia; order Desulfuromonadales; family Geoalkalibacteraceae; genus Geoalkalibacter; species Geoalkalibacter subterraneus. Next base: position 3,239,235 of record NZ_CP010311.1, on the reverse strand, counting down.
TTTGAGCCGCCGACGCAGGATGCCGTGGCCTCGGCGCAATGGGTGGCCGTGCTGGGCGGCGGGTGTCTGCAGCCGTCCCCTTCCGGGGCGACTCCGGTACTTTCCCGGGCATCGCTGGCGCGTCTGGCTGCTGGTGTCGACTGGTTGCAGTCTTTGCCGGAAGCGCGACTGGTCATGAGCGGCGGCTCGAAAGGCTGCTCCATGGCCGAATTGATGGCTCGGCAGGCGCGGCAGTGGGGGGTGGCGGAGGAACGTATGGTGATACTGCCCAAGCCTCGAACGACGGCAGAGGAGGCGCAAGCCCTTGGGGAGTTGATACCGCAGGGCGAGACTGTGCTGCTGGTCTCTTCTGCTTTTCATCTGCAGCGTGCAGTCAATTTACTGCAATCGCAAGGAATTCATGTGCTGCCGGGACCTGCTGATTTTCTGGTGGATGCCGGGCGTTCCGAAAGCCATGTGGGGGCTCGGCTGCCGCAGTCGCGATATGTGCAGATGAGCGAGCATGCTGTTTGGGAGAGGCTTGGGCTTTTGTGGGCCCGCCTGCGAGGCGAAGCGCGGGTTGCCGCGTCGATCGCGACCTCATCCGCCCCCTAATTTAACGGTGGACAGATTTCTTTTTTGTGTTTATTCTAAGCGTTGGATTCCTGAAGGTTTTTCCTTCACAGATCCTGCAGAAAATATAATATTTCATGTATTTTTCCCTGTGAGCACAGGGGCGCGAGCTTTTTTGGATTGATGTTAAAGAGGGGTGTTGGGTTTTGCAGAAGCGTCGTTTGATCATCCTCGGCCTTAAGGCCGCTATTATTTTCACTTCTTTTCTCTTCGCTTTCCTGCTGCGTTTCGACTTCAGAATACCACCAGAACAGTGGCGCGTTTTCTCTGAGCTTCTTGTCCCGCTTCTGATCATCAAGACCATTGTCTTCTGGCGCTTCGGCTTAAGCCACGGCTGGTGGCGCTATGTCTCTCTGTCTGATGTGATCGATGTATTCAAAGCCAATGCCGTGGCGTCTCTGGCCTTTATGCTCTATGTCGTCTTTGTCCAGGGTTTGCCCGGAGTGCCGCGGTCGGTTCTGATTCTGGACGGGGTCTTCTGTTTTCTGCTGTCCTGTGGCGTGCGGTTTTTGACGCGCGCGTTCCGCGAGAATTATTTCCCCTCCCTGAACCGCCATTTGAAAGATCGTGATCGCGTGCTGATTGTCGGCGCCGGGAATGCCGGTCAGATGCTGGTGCGTGAGTTTCGCAACAATCCCAATATCAGCAAAACGGTGGTCGGTCTTATTGATGATGATCCCGAAAAAAGGAGCAGGCGGTTTCAAGGGATACCCGTTCTAGGCGGCCAGGAGGATTTAAAGACCCTGTGCCGTATGCACCAGGTCAAAGAAGTCATTATTGCGATCCCTTCGGCAACCAGGCGGCAGTTGCGGCCTATCCTCGAGCAGTGCCAGGGAGCGGGTGTTACTGTTAAAACCCTGCCTGGCGTGGGAGACCTGATAGAGGGGCGGGTAACGATACAGCAGGTTCGTCCGGTGGATGTGGAAGACCTTCTGGGGCGAGAACCCGTGCAGATCGAGGTCGAGCGGGTCAGAAGTTTCCTTAAAGGCAAGCATGTGCTGGTGACTGGGGGTGCGGGCAGCATTGGCAGTGAACTCTGCCGGCAGGTTGCGCGCTTTCAGCCATCGAAGTTGATTCTGTTCGACAATGCCGAATCGCCCTTGTTTTTCATCGAAAAGGAACTGGCGGAAAAGTTTCCTGATGTCCCTATCGTGGCCATTATCGGCGATGTGCGTTACCGGGCCCGGGTTGAGGCGATCTTTGACGAGTTTCAGCCGCAGGTTGTTTTTCACGCTGCGGCCTATAAGCATGTGCCGATGATGGAGCACAACCCGGCGGAAGCCGCCAACAACAATGTGCGCGGCACCAAGGTCGTGGCTGATGCCGCCCATGCGTTCAAGGCGGAAAATTTTGTGATGGTGTCCACGGATAAAGCGGTTAATCCGACCAATATCATGGGGGCGACTAAGCGCGCGGCCGAGTTGTATGTTCAGGACCTCAGCCGGCGCAGCAAGACAAATTTCGTGACGGTGCGTTTCGGCAATGTGCTGGCCAGCGCCGGTAGCGTGGTCCCTATCTTCAAGGCTCAGATTGCCGCCGGCGGGCCGGTCAAGGTCACGCATCCTGAAGTGACGCGTTTTTTTATGACTATTCCCGAGGCGACTCAGTTGGTACTGCAGGCCGGCAGTATGGGCAAGGGCGGCGAAATTTTCCTGCTCGATATGGGAGAGCCGGTGAAGATTCTGCATCTGGCAGAGCAGCTGATTCGCCTGTCAGGGTTGACGCCCTACGAAGACATCGACATCGAATTTACCGGTCTGCGCCCTGGGGAGAAGCTTTTCGAGGAACTGCTGCTGTCGGGCGAAGGCATCACGCAGACCGCCCATGAGAAGATCCGCGTCGCCCGCGCCGCTTTCTGCAATTCGGAAAGGTTGGCCGCCCTCATTGAGGAGCTTTACCAGGCCGAACGCGCGCTGGATCTGACCCGCGTCCGTTCTCTGCTCCGCAAGATTGTTCCTGAGTACCTCCCTCCAGATCTCAAGGATCCCAACTACCAGAACTTTCTGGTCGAGGCTGACCGCCGCCAGCAAGGCAGCTCGTCGGTGGTTGTGCTCGGCGACCGCAGTCGCAGAAGTGAACCTCCGCCCAACAAGAAAGTGGGGTAAAAACACGGGACGCGGGACGCCCAAAGCCCAAGGAACCACCAGGGACGCAGGTAACTTTTGTAACTTTTCGCCGGTTATAGGACACTTATCCCTGAATCCGTGAGTTTACAATCGCAATTTGTTGTTCGATCTTTGATAATTAGCTGAATTTTTTGGTTTTTTATGCTATTGCAGAGCCTCTTTGAATTTTTACCCAAGGGCATGCAAGGGCATGACGTTGTTTACTCGTTGCTTGAACCCTTTGCCAGTTGCACCTTGTTTTCCCCTCTTTATAAGTAAAATTCTTGATTTTATCGCGTTGCAAAGGTATTAATGAGGCCTTGTGCGCTGATTGCTCTGATTTTTACTGAAATGGTTTGATCCCTGGAGGGGGAACCGCATGTCACCGATCTTTAACGCCGCCCGCCTGTCGGTCGAGGTGGGCGGTCTTGAACTGCCTGCTCTGTCCCTGTCGGGTACAGAGGGGCTATCCCAGCCTTTTCGCTACATACTCGATATTCTTGCCCCGCCCGGTTTTCACTCTACCGAACTTCTCGACTTGCCGGCACGAATCATCCTCACCGGCTGCGACGGATGCTCGCGCACCATCGCCGGTATTGTCACCGCCCTCGAACAGCAAAATCCCCACCCGGATGGCCGTGGCTGCTTCAGACTCACCGTGGAATCGGCTCTTGCGCGGCTGCGGCTGCAGCACGATACACGCATCTTTCTGCACCAGAGCGTGCCGCAGATCATTGAGACGGTTCTGGTGGGGCACGGCATTGCAGAGGATCGCCTGTGCCTGCGTTTGAGTCGCCATTATCCGGTGCGCCCCTGGAGCCTGCAGGTCAATGAAAGCGATTTTGAGTTTCTCTCCCGCCTGCTGGCCAGGGAAGGGATCTTCTTCTGGAGTGAGGCGGATGCCGATGGCGAGCAGCTCTTTTTCAGTGACCATAATGCGCAGCTTCCCGAGCGCTGCGGTGCGCCGCTGCAATATCGGCCCGGCGGGGGGATGGAACCCGAGAGCTGCGGCATCCGTGCGCTGCAGGTGCGCCGAAGGCTTGTGGCCGATCAGTTTGAAGTGCAGGAAAAAAGCCGACAGCAGCCCTCCCAGGCGCTGCATGCCCAGGCGGGAGGCGGCAAAAACGCTCGCTTGCGTCATTACCGCTATGCCGCAGGTGCCGATCATCTCGATGAAGCGCAGCATTTGGCGCGTATCGCGGCTGAAGAATCGAGAGCGCACTCCTTTGAACTGCATGCCCAGGCGGAAGTGGCAGACTTAAGTGCGGGACAGGTGTTATGCCTGGATGCCGCGCGGCTCTCATCCCAGTACAGCGGCGATTACCTGGTCAGCGCCTTGAGTCTGCGGATGAGTCAGCGCGCTGGGGAGCAGGCTGCCGGTGGCGATCTGGCCCTGCAATGCGAAACCACCCTGATCCCCCGTGAAACGCAATGGCGCCCGCCTCAGCCGCCGCGCCCCGAGATCCACCATCAGGCTCACACCGATCACCAGCACAGAGCCACGCAAAATCTGCAGCTTGATGCCGGACGCAATCTGGAGATGACCAGCGCAGGGCGTCTGTGTTTCGACATGCAGCGCGGCCAGAAGCTCGCCGTCAACGGACCCGAAGCGACCTTCAGCGTGCGCGACGGCGAGATTGATCTTTTCTTCACAGTCAAGAACTTCCAGGGTGGCGAAACGGCCCAGGTTCGCGTTTTTGAACGCGATGCAGAGGGTTCGCTTCGGCAGATTGATGCGTTGCACTGTCTGCTTGACGATGGATTCGGTCACTACCGCCTGTCCTGGAGTCGTTCAGGGGCGCAGGTGCAGGACGATCTGATTCATGACGCCAATGCCCTTGATCCCAGCCCCCTGACCTATCTCTTCGATGTCAGGGTGGGCGACATTCATTCCGAAAATTCCCCAAGCCTGCATCTGACGACAAGACTCCATTTCACCCCCAGGGATTGGCAAGGGCGGCCTCTTGCCGAGGGCCGCGAGTACCATCTTGTCGATGGCTTCGGGCAGCGCCAGACCACGCAGATTCATCAGGGTGAACTCTGCTTTGATGAGGCTGTTGTCGGGCCCTGGCAGCTGCTCGGCGCAAGCGATGCGATCCTTTTCGAGGCACAGGAGTAAACATGTCTCTTCACTGCATGTCTCCAAGCTCCGACCTGCTGTGGCGCTCCGGGCGCCTTCTGAACGAGTATCACCTTGAATCCCGACAGCTTGCCCCGCCGGTTGTCGTCAATGTGCGCGAAGACCGCTCGACGGCAGCCGATCCCAATGCCCGAGACCTGCTCAGTGAAGATGAGATCCGTTATTTCCGACAGAACGGCAACAACGCGACCCTCTTCGTTCACGGCTTCAGCGTGCCCTATGGTACTTTTGCCCGGAATGTCGAAATCAGGGATTGGCATCACGACATCCTGCGCGACCAGACCAAGCCGGTGCGCCTTGCCTACGGCGAAACGTGCGCCACCACCTACCGTGATCAGAAACTGCTCGACGGCCAATATCGCCGCTGGCATGAACGGCATCCCGATCTGTATGCGGATATCGACCTGAAGCGCCTCAATGGAGGCGGCGCCCACAGCTGGTTTCTTCACATGGAAGACAACCTCAACCGCGCCACCGGGCAGTTCGACCGCAGCGATTATCAAAAATACACGCGAATGATTCACCTGGCCTGGTCCGGCGATGTTTTCGATCTCGATTACATGGCCGCCGAAACCAACGCCAACCAGGCCGGCTTTGCCCTGGCCGGGCTGATCGATCAACTGGTTGGCGAAGGTATCGCAGTTAATGTCATTGCGCACAGCCTCGGCAATCGCGTGCTGCTGGTCGCCATGAACCTCCTCGGGCAGATGCCCGGACGCCGGGAGTGCATCGCCCATGCCTTCATGTGGCAACCCGCTGTGCCCGATACGGCCCTGTCCAACGACCCAGGCGGGGATACCAGCGTACTGCGCAACTGGAACTTCATCCACGCCCATCGCGCCGCGCGCAAGATCGTGGTGCTCTATTCCGACCAGGACAATATCCTGGGACCCTACCGTGATGATGGCTCTCTGCATCAGAATCGCTCGGCGGATCAGGGGATCGAGGCGGCAAGCGGCTTGGTCGGCGGGATTTATCGCGTTGCGACTCAGGCGGGCGTGCCGGTCACGCAAATGATGTTTGCGCCATGGTGCGTTCCCGCCCATTATTTGCACAACCTGACTGTGGATAACCTGCCTAAAATCGAGCAAGCCCTGCACGAGCAGATCGCCCAGGATACCAACGGCCTCTTTACCGATCACCTGGTGCCCAAGCGCCATGAATATCTGCTGCCGGCTCTGGGGCCGCTGCTTTACCTGCGCCGCATCACCCGCGAAATCGCCGATGATGCCATGAAAACCTTCCGGGCGCTGGCCCACGTTGATTATGAAATCAAGCTGCCGCGCCCGGCCATGGGGTATGGGGGGCCTGAGATGGATAAGGATTTGTTTGTCAGGGATATGAGAGACAAAGGCAAGCTGATCCCGGTAAACCAAAGTCGTTGGTTGTTCGATCATTCCGGGATGAAGGTCCCGAGTGAGTTGCTGCTTGAGAAGGTCTACAAGGACCGGATTATGACTCTGTTGCTCGATTCAACAGGTTTTGGAGTGTATTGATGATTCGTTTCTGCGTTTGGATTGCAATCTATCTGCTTTTGCAATTGACAGGTTGTCGCCCAGGTGAACCGGACACTCTGGCGTCTAAAGAAACACCTTCAATCCCCATGGTGGTGAGTGTTTCGGCGGACGGCAGATATGCCGTGAGTTCTCATCAGGATAACCGCTTGATCCTTTGGGATATTGAAAACCGCACCAAAGAAGTGATCGCGGAAAACTCCAATATCTACAGCGCTTATTTCGTGAAAGGTCGAGATGTTTTTATCTGGCAGGATCTCGATGATGTGATTTATGTCCAAAACCTTGGCAGGGAAATTCTAAAATCTTTCGAGAACTTTTCTACTTACGGCCATGTATTGAGTGCCGATCTCAAAAGGTATGTTGCCAGCGATGCCAATTGGAATGTCTTTTCAGGCAATGGCGAAAATTTACAGCCCATCAAGCAAGATGGCACTTCACCGAGCTTTTATGGCACTGGCAAGCTTCTCAACCTCACCATGTCACCTGATGCGGAATTTCTGTTGTCTTCAGGAAGCGGCCTTGACACCCGAGATAATAAGTCAATCCAAAAGACACCGCCAATTGAGCCCGAACAGATCTTTTCCAATTATGCCGGTGTGGTTGTGTGGGAAATGCCGTCCGGCCAACCGCTGTTTAAGTTGCCTGGCAACTCTGCCAAAACCAACGCGACCATGAGCCCCGATGGACAATATGTCGTCAGTGGATGTGAGGGCGGTTCGTCATTTGTCTGGAGTGCCGAATCCGGTAAACTCCTTCACCAAGTCGCAAGCCTATACCATGGAATCCTCAATAGAAACAACACCGAGGACTATGAAAAATGGACACGTGACAAGCGTGGCCTTATTCCCACCCCTGAAGATTTGGGTGGCAGAAACGAAGCCACTCTCGCCATCAAATTCATCGACCAGCACCACTATCTCCGCTTCCTCACCAATTCCCCCTACGCCGTTCTTTTTCACGTCGACAACCCCCTGCCCCTGAAATACCTCTATTTGGGCCGCAACCCTCTGCCTGCGGTGCGCGATTATGTGCGCAACGCCGCCATGGACACCGCCCCCGAGGCCGGCATCCTCGTGATGGGGCAGCAATACGGTGACGGGATCCTTGTCTACAGATACGACTCCGAGAAGCAGAAACTGGAACGGGTGTGGGTGGCCGAATAATGAGCCACCAGAACCACCCGGGACGCAGGTAACTTTTGTAACTTTTTGTATTTTTATGCAATTAGAGGGAAATCATGCCACGACAACCGAGAATCCATGCCCCAGGCTTATTCCATCACGTCATGGCTCGAGGCATTGAGGGGTGCGAGATCTTTCGTGATAAAACCGATCGCGAGAATTTCCTCGATCGACTCAGCGACCTTCTTGCCCAACCTAACGCGCCACGTCTTTATGCCTGGGCACTTCTGTCCAATCACCTCCATCTGCTCCTTCAGCCGACCGATACGGCTTTGTCCACGATGATGCGCTGTCTGCTGACTGGCCATGCGGTTCGGTTCAACCTTCGGCACAACCGGCAGGGCCATCTTTTTCAGAACCGGTACAAAAGCCTCGTCGTTGACGAAGAGACGTATTTTCTGGAACTTGTCCGGTACATTCACCTTAACCCGGTCCGCGCAGGTGCTGTCGAAAGTCTTGAGGAATTGGAGCGCTACCCCTATGCCGGGCATGGCGCTTTGGTTGGGCAGAGAATGCGGGTGAGGCAGGAGGTCGAGGAGGTTCTGTCACGTTTTTCTGTGAAACCTGGCCGGGCTGTAGCTGCCTACCGCGATTTTATCGCCGACGGAATCGGGCAGGGACAGCGGTCGGAATTAGGTCACGCCCACGGAGTCAATCAGACGGGTGGCGGTGGAGATGCCAGAATCCTGGGCGGCAAAGCCTTCACGGCTGCGGTTCTTGCGCGTCAGAAGCTGGAAAAGAGCGAGGGGAAAATTACGGTTGAGGATATTTTGACGCAAGTGTCGGTCTGCACAGGGGTTGCGGTGGCTGAAATCCTTGGCGCGGGTCGCAGCAGACGGGCAAGCGCCGCTCGAGCGCAATTTTTCGATCGTGCGCAAAAAGAAGCCGGGGCTACGTTGACGGAGTTGGGAAGGATGAGCGGCCGCACGCACGTTGCGGTCATCAAAGCGATCCGCAAGAGGCGGGCAATAGGGGATGGGACAAAAGTTACATAAGTTACCAGCGTCCCCTTATGCGAGCTATCTTTTATCTCCCGCCTCGTGTATAATAAGAAAATATTGCATTCACCTGCCGTTACCCCGCCCCCAGCCACCGTTGAGATCTTCCCTCGTGGAGATGCCGTTTTCGCACTGGGAAGAATATCTCGCCGCAGATCGGTTTAACCCGGCCTGCTTACCGTCGATTTTGCCCGAGCATTCCAGCGATCTCCCTGGTTTTCCGGACAATTTCCGGCCAGTTTTTAAAGCAAGGGAGAAGTACCATGCCGAACAAAAAGATTGCTGTTGGTCAACCCATCGAAGCGCGCTGTACCAAGTGCCGTGCAAATACCGAGCACGTTATCGTGACTCTGCTGGAGGAGGCTCCTCTTAAGGTGCAGTGCGGCCAATGCGAGCGTCAGCACAAGTATCGTCCGCCCAGTGTGCCCAAGAAGCCGTCAGTACGCAAAAAAGCCGATCCGAGAGTGGCCGAGCGCAAGGAATGGGAAACTCTGCGGCCGGCGATGAACAGCGATGCGGCGCGCGATTATTCGATGACGGGCGCCTACAAGGTCAAATCCCTGATCAATCATCCCGTTTTCGGGCTGGGGCTGGTTCAGCGGGTCGTGGGTGCGCGCAAGGTGGAAGTACTTTTCGAGGAAGGCAAGAAGACGATGCGGTGTGGATAGCAGAAGCAAAAGAGAAAAAGGGTACAGGCTGATTTTTATTTCGGAATATCAGCCTGTCCCCTTTTTTATATCCCTTTTTTATCCCACCGCCAGCAGTCCCGGGTGATTGCCGGTCAGGCAGCGTCCGCCCCGCGGTGTGACGACAAAGGTATTTTCCGTGCCGACCATGCCGATGCCGGCAATCCCTTTTTTCGGCTCGATGGCCAGCACCATGTTCTCCTGCAGCGGTTCGTCGAAGCTTTTGGCGATCACCGGCCATTCATCGATGTGCAGGCCGATGCCGTGACCTAGAAAGCGCGCCTGGCGGTCGCCGAAGCCCATGAAGTTGTCGAGAAAGTCTGCGTCCAGGTCACGGGTGATGGTGTCGTAGATCTCCTCCGGCACCGCGCCGGGCTTGAGCAGGGCGGCGGTGCCGTTCTGGATGGCGACGCAGCGCTGATGGGCGGCAACGGCATTCGGCGGCAGGTCGCCTTTGAAGATATAGGTTAGAGTTTTATCAGTATGGTAACCGTCGACGCCGCAGCCGATGTCGACAAACACAAGGTCGCCCGGTTTCAGGGTGCGCTGCCGGCTGCCGAGCAGCGGCACTGCCGGACTCATGCCGTAGTTGCCGCCGGGGCCATCGAAAGAGGTGGGGTAGATGGAGCTTTCGCCGAAGCAGATGTGGCCGAGCAGAATCTCCGTCTCGAACATGCCGAAGCGGGCGATGCCGTGGTGTCCTTCCTCGACCAGCACCGGGAAGAGGCGCGCGCCGAATTCGGCTTCGCTGATCCCCTCCTGTAGCAGCTCGGGGACCCGTTCTTCCAAAACCCGTTGGTGGATGCGTCCCGCTTCCTCCATTCTTTCCAGCTCATAAAGGCTTTTTACCGCGCGGGTGGCGGACAGGGAAAGGTCGGCGTTTGCAACCTGCTTGAATTGGAAGTGTTTATTGATGCGCTGCCAGGCCGCAAGCGGTACCCGCTCGGTTTCGAGATGAACCGTCTCTGGCGATCGTGAAAGAGCGGCGGCCGCGTCGCGGAAGCTGCCCATCGGGCGGATATCACCGAATTCCGACTCGTCCTGCGCCCGCTGCAGGCTGCGCCGCACCCAATAAGTCGCTTCACCGTCGCGGGGAATGATCACCATGCCGTCCTGCATGGTCCCCGTGAGGTAGAACTGGTTGATCTTGCTGACAACGATCAGCAGACGCCAGTCGGGGCTGTCACGGTCGAGGCGGGCGCGCAGGCGCTGCATGCGGTCATCGAGTTCTGCACGGGGGACTTTGTTGAACATGCGGGTTTCCCTTCTTCGGCAAGGTCGTATAATCCGCGGGTCAGGTTCTTTCATAAATTTTCCCACGGTGTCCGACCATCAGTACAAGGACCAGAATTTTTTCATCCTGAATTTCGCAGATCAGCCGATAGCTCCCGACGCGGTATTTCCACCGCCCGGCGAGGTCTCTTCTCAAAGGCCCGCCATAGCGGCGCGGATCATCATCGGTTGCGATCTTCTCCCGCAGATAGCGTAGAATATCGACCTGGATCTGGCGATCGAGTTTGGTCAGCTGTTTGCGGGCGGTGCGCGTAATTTCAATCCGCCAGGCCAAGTTGACGCTCCAGTTCGTCGAGGGTGTAGGTTGGTTCCGTGCCGTTTTCGACGCGCTGGAGAATTTCGTCGGAAAGATAGGCGGCCTCGAGGTCATCGAGATGTTCGAGGATGGCCTCGCGGGCGTAAAAGGATTTGGAGCGGCCTGAGCGTTTTGCCAGCGCCTCCAGGCGGCGTTCAATGTCTTCAGGAAGGCGTAGTGCAAGCATTGTATCCTCCTTTGCTATACATGTATACTAAAGGAGAAAGCCTGCAGCAGCAAGCAGAACCTGGTATGATTTTTCCTTCCCATGATTTCCTCCACGCCCCTAAATTTTAGCGCTTTCATAGCAAAAAAAAGATTTTCTTGGTGTCTTAGTGCCATTCTTGGTGACTTGGTGTTGAAAAGCTTTTCTCCGCGCCCTCCGCGGTCTCTGCGGTTCAGGTTTTTTCAGTTCACCCCGAGCCGCACCCTGATATCCTCCGCATTCTCGACACGGTACGCTTCTAGTTGCGGATGGTGAAAGGAGATGGGATACCCGGTTCGCTCTTCAATAATCTCCCGCAGGGCTTCAGGCGACATGTCCGAGTCCGGAAGTTCGATAATGGTCATCTTGTCGCCGTCCAGCGCAGCGTGGGATGAGCCGGGCAGGTAGATGGCGCCGGTAGCGAAATCGACGGCAAAAGCGATCATGCCGGGGATCAGGAACACCAGCAGGCCGACTCCATCGAGGATGGCGATTGCCGGGTCGATGCGTCCGCCGCTCTGCCCGCGGCGTTCGGGATAGATGAGGGTGCCGCATCCGGCGAGGGAGATGGTGAGAAAGAAAATTAAACCTAGAGCAATTGATTCGAATTTAAATGCTTTGCTGCCCGTCATCCTGAGGTCTCCTTTGTTGAGCCTTGGCGCGTGCTTTGACTCCTTCCTGGCGATACAAAATCGAAGTTTAAGAAATTAGCATTTTTCAAGTTCTTATGGTATCACGAAATGTGTTGTGAGAAAGGAAGCGAGCGTTGGGATGGTCGCCGCAAAGCCGCTGTCAGGGAGACTCGTGTGGAACAAATCGCGATCGACATTGATCGTCTGAGCGTGCAGGTGGGCGGCCAGACGATTCTTTCAGACCTCAGCCTGCGTCTTGCAAGGGGGCGCAAAGCGACCCTGGTGGGTCCGTCGGGCAGCGGCAAATCAACGCTGCTGCTGGCGCTGCTGGGATTTGTCGCGCCGACTGAAGGGAGCATCCGTATTTTCGGAGAGGAGCTTACCGCCTCCTCAGTGTGGCGACTTCGCACCCGCATGGCCTATGTGTCGCAGGAACCGGAACTGGGGGAAGGCACGGTGCGCCAGATCCTGAACCACCCTTTCACTTTCAAGAACAACCGCCATCTGAAGGACAACATGGAGCGTGCCCCTGAGTTGATGGAGAAGCTCTATCTGCCCGGGCATCTGCTGGACAAGGACATCACCTCGCTTTCCGGCGGCGAGAAGCAGCGCGTCGCCCTGATCAGTGCGCTGCTGCTTGAGCGCGAGATCCTTCTTTTGGATGAAGCGTCCTCAGCGCTGGACCAGGGTGCCAAGCAGGCGGTCATCGATCTTCTCTCTTCAAGGGAGAATCTGACCCTGTTGTCCGTAACCCACGACCGGGAATGGATCGAGGCGGCCGACGACCTGATCGAATTGTCCGGGATGCAGCAGAACCTGACAGGGGACGCGTCATGAGCATTATCGATATCACCCCCCTGCGACTGATGTCAGCTTACCTGATGCTGGCGATTCCACTGGGAATCATGTTATGGCTGCGCATGCCGATGATGGGGCAGACTCTTGTCGCGGTGGTGCGCATGACGGTGCAGCTGCTGTTCGTCGGTTTTTACCTGCAGTTCATCTTCGATCTGAACAATCTCTGGCTGACCGGCGCCTGGGTTCTGATCATGATCGGGGTGGCCGATGTCTCCATCGTCAATGGCTGTCGGCTACGTTTCCGGCGACTGGGGCTCGGTCTGTTCATCGCACTGGTGGCGGGTACGATTGTGCCGCTGCTGGTCTTTGCCTTCGTGGTGCTGAAAGGGCCTTCCGCCCTTGATGCCCAGTATCTTATCCCGATCAGTGGCATGATTCTCGGCAACTGCCTGCGCGCAGATATCATCGGCATCAGGACCTTCTACGAGTCGCTGAAAAAAGAGGAAAAAGCCTACCTGCTCAGCCTTTCCCAGGGCGCCAATCTCAGGGAAGCGCTGCTGCCCTTTGTGCGCGATGCCTGCCAGGCCGCGCTGGCGCCGACGGTGGCGACCATTTCCACGGTCGGCCTGGTTTCCCTGCCGGGGATGATGACCGGCGTGATTCTCGGCGGAGGCAATCCCATGACCGCCATCAAGTACCAGATTGCCATTATGATCGCGATCTTTGCCGGCACGGCGTTGACGGTGATCCTGGCCATCCGTTTGACGGCTTTTCGCAATATCACTGCACGGGGCACTCTGGACCAGGCGGTATTTACCGGCGGCAGGGGCTGAAAAAGTCATTTTCCCGACACCTTTCGTTGAAATAGAGAATGACTTCATGCTATTCTCGCGCCGTGGTGTTTTCCCCCGGTCTTCAAGGGGTTGATGGCGTCGGAAAAAGTTCGCCCTACGGCGTTACTGCGTTTTTTTCAGGACCTCGACATCGCTGATGTATGCCTTCGCCCTTGAAAAACCACCAAGCCTTGTCGGACGAAATTTTTGCTTAGCCATCCGCTGAGTTTTTGCGAGTGCCCCCAAAGGGGTTGGCAGGCCGCCTTTTTAGGGCGGCAATGATTGCTTTTATTTGGGCAGGGGTGGGGTTCGCCCGTCTGTTTTTCGATGGTCGCGGCCCTGTCATTTATGTAAACAGGGAGAGAGCATTGCGTTCCATTCTGCTCGTCGACGGTGATTGCCGTAACCGCGAAGCACTCGCGGTTATGTTGCGCAAGGAGATCGACTGCCTCGTTCTGGAGGCAGACTCTCCGGAAGATGCGCTCTCTATGCTGGACAGCCAGGATATTTCCCTTCTTCTGACCGACCTGTTTCCCGAAGGACGTGGCATCGTATTGATCAAGGAGGTGCTGCGCCGCAACCCCGAGGTGGTTTCGGTGATCGCTTTGCCTGTCGGCGATCGTGAGTCGGCGGTCAAGGCGCTGCAGGCCGGCGCCCTTTTCTATCTCAACAAACCCTACCATTATGACGAGGCGGTGATTGTTGCGGCCCGCAGTATCGAGCATCACGACCTGGCCATTCATAAGGAAAAACGCGGTCCCAAAATTCGCAAAACTGAAGGATTCCACGGCATCATCGGCGCCTCTTCACAGATGCAGTCGTTGTTCGAGATCGTCGAGCGGGTGGCGGAGGATGGCGAAAGCACAGTCCTGATCCAGGGCGACAGCGGCACCGGCAAGGAGATGGTGGCCAAGGCGATTCATGCCTACAGCCCCCGCAG